>JBKCFX010000487.1:0-26099 GCA_046303595.1 Bacteroidia bacterium | reverse complement strand
ATGTACCATTGAGCCTTAATTTCGATCCTGCGGCTCCGGTGATTTGTGTGTTATGTGTAATGGCTCCGGCAACGTTTAATGTCTTTGTTCCGAGGTTAATGTTACCGGTTAAAATGCGTGCATTTCCATTAAAGTTAAAGCTACTTGCCGATCCGGCCAATTGTAGGGTAGTACCTTCGCTTTTGCTGAGTTGTAAGCTGCTTAATCCTATACCTGCCGAAGAAACATAAGGTGTAGGTGCGCTTCCGCTTTCGAGTTTGGCTCCCCACAATGCAACGCCAAGCGAAGTATTGCCGGCGTATGTATCGTTTGTGCACGAGGCATCGAGCAAATAAACCCTCATCCTGTAGTTAGCATTTCCTGCAGAAGTAATTGAAATACGGTACCAACCGTTTGCTTCCGCCGTAATAGAGCTGCCCGTTACATTTCCATTTGTAAAAGTTACCGATCCACCGCCGGTTAAATTGTAGCGGGCAATAGCCAAGTTAGAAAAATCGCCTACATAGAGTCCTACACATGTCCTTCCGGCCGGCTTAACAAAGATGCTGGCCGTGGTAGGTCCCGAAGTGGGGATAATGGGAGAATACAATCTATGCACACTTGTACCTGCAGCTTCTAAAATGCGTTCTGCCGTAAATAGTGTATTGGGATCACTCTCAATGTTTACGCTGGATGTGGTTCCTTCGAGTGTCCAATTTACGCCGTTCTGAATATCTTCAGATCCGCTAATAAAGCTAGATCCGCCTCCTTGATTAAACGTAGTTAAGCCATTTAACGTAAACGTTTGGTTTGCCGAGCCATTGAAAACGAGCACATTATTGCCGTTGCGCATTTCAGCGCTGCTGGCAATGGTGAAATTCCCTCCAACAACCACATTTTGGTCGGCTGCATCAAACACCGGTGAACCAGTTGACGTAATATTAAAATCGTTTAAGATGCGCAGGGGTTGAGCCGCGACTGTTGCAGTATTTGCTGCATTTCCATCGAATGACCAATTGATTGAACGTAAGCTCATTTTACCTGCTCCTGCTCCTGTTTTACTTACGTTGAAATTGTAAAAAGGTGCTGTTGAGGTAATGTCGAAATCTTGAGTTCCGGTGATTGAAGCATTAATGGTTCCGCCGGTTACAATATAACTTTGATCGTTACTGCCAATCATTATTCCTCCTCGTAGTGTGATGCCACCAGAAACTGTGCGCGTAATGTTAATAGTACCGCCGCTCATTTGAAACACATTTTCGGGATACGGCAAAGAGAACATCGCATAATAACCGCCTTCGCTGCCATTATCGCCGCTAATATTTAAGGTTCCACCACTCATGATAAATGCACCTCGGTGTGTGATGGCGGTAACAGATGTTCTGAATATGCGCATGTTCACTGTTCCGCCATCTATTTGTAATACTCCTGATTCGCGCAACACCACCGATCCTTGACCATTAATACAATTCAGAGTTCCTGCAGTAATTTTCAAAGTCCCGTAAGGCACAATGGCATTAACATTTCCATCTGTTACCGTTGCACCATCAATCCAAAGTGTTGGACGAAAGCCAGTGGCTCCTAAGTCGTAATTGCCTCCATTACCAATGCGTGGAATGGTTATATTGGGTCCAAGGCGGAAAATACCATTTCCGCCAATGTTGAAAGCCTGGCCTGCATTTACAAAATTCATTGGAGCGCCGGGCGCAACATTCACGGCCATTTCATAACCAAATGCCTTGGTGGTGGTGAATCCATAGAATGTTGTAGAACTGCCGGTATTGGCATTTATCGCTGTATTTTCATTGTTTCCGGTAAAGAAGACATTGGCACAGCCATTTGCAGGTGCAGTGTAGTCGGCACCATTGGTAAAATCAACCGTTCCGCTATTGGTTAATGAGCCGGTGATATTAATAGTATGTGTTCCGCCTGAAGTGCCAACAAACCAGTTTGAGCCGGCCGAGACACTAACACTTTTTAAAACGGTTAAACTTCTGTTTGTGGCATCCCCTCCAACAGTAAAAGTGCAGGTTGATGTTCCGGTGTTTATGATATTTAAATTACCATTTAACGTAATATTCGAATTTTGAATGAGGTTGGTTGGCGTGCCTAAACTATTGGTAATTTCAACATTGTTGTAGGTCGCTAAGGTTGATAGTGTAGCAGGACTGCTCTGTAAGTCGTAATATTCGATGGTTCCTCCCGTGGCTGCCACAAATGCAGTATAATTGCTCGCGGGTAACGTCGTAGTTTTCAAGCGCATCCGTCCCTCCCCCGAAATAGGCCCAAAGCTGTGACCCGTTGTTGCAGCTAGATCAAGGATTCCTCCTGAATTAATGGTAACTGAAGCAACAGTGTCGTTTGAGGCGCTTAGCGTTACGGTACGGCCATTCAATATCACAACTTGATCACCATTACCGGGCACCATGGGACTAACCAAGGTATTGCCAGAAGGATCGGTGGTCCAGGTATTGGGATTAAACCAGTCGCCCGATTGATAGGAATATAGCGAAGAACGTATGGTTGGATCAATAGCGGTCCATTCGCCGGCAATAAACGTACTTCCGCTTGTGGTGAATGGATTTGAACCCGGGGCACTGGGTGTTGTCGGCGTTACCAAAGAGGTTCCATTCCAAACACGTGGTACGTAATTGGTTACCAATCCGATAACCTCTCCGGAATTAAAATTAAAGCGCAGATTGGCATTTATGGCGCTTAGGTTTGCCGTCTCTATGTCCCAATGTTTTACTAATGCATTATTGAAGTAGGGTACATTGGGCTGACGAGTAGGAACGGCACGCACGCTTATTGATGCTGTTCCTGTAGCTGTAGCTGTTAGTGCGGTTATGGTAAATGGAGTATAAAATCCACCCGAACCCACAGGATAAACACCGGTAGCTAGCATACTGGTTGTAAATTCGCTTGAAGTGGTTGATTCTTTGACGAAAGCGCCGGTTCCGTTGGTTAGTATGTAACGTGTAGCATCGAAAGAACCGGTGATGTTGGCCCCTGATGCAATTTTTAATTCGTTATTCCCTAAACTTATCAGACACCCTGCAGCACCACCCATGTTTAAATTCCCCAGAATACGAATAGGGCCACCTAATACTTTTAGTCCAGTACCGCCAGCCGTAATACCACGGTAATTTTGAGAACTGAAAATTGTTTGATCACCGCTTCGGTTGTAGTTTACACGGGAGAGATTTGCATCTGTAATGAGCGATCCGATGGCATTGTCACTACCTAGAAGTGTTAAGATGTGCGTTGAACCCGACATGTCAATTGCACCTGCACCAGATAATGTTCCGTTTACAGTTATGGTTCGAGCAAATGAGCCTCCATAAACTAAACTCCCTGCTGCAACGGTTAAATTGTTGACTGTGAAGTTCGCTGCAGCAGTTGAGAAAAGAGTGAGAGTGCTGCCCGGTTTATTTACGAGTACCTCCTGATAAGTTGGAGCCCCATTGTTTTGCATGGTAGCCGCAACAGCCCCTTCAAAATTAAGCACCCCGGTTGAAACTATCGTTCCTGAAGAAAGAGTATAATTGCCTAAAATTCGTACGTCAGAAATGTTTTTAGTTCCGGCGGCTGCAATCTCCAGATTATGGTAGGTAACGTCGGCAATGGTTTGGGTTGCACCCGAATAGCGCACTGTATTTGGATTTACATCCACCGTAAGCAAACCGCTTGTGAGCATGGGCTTTTGGGTACCCTGATAGTTAAGGAAACGATTTACGGCATTAATAAATTCGGATACCGAGTTGGCACCATCCAAATTGCCTTTAATTACGAGTCCATTTGCCGCACTCACATCATTGGTAAGTTCAATATCGGCATCGATAATTACCGAACCCAGTTGTATGGTGCCGGAGGTTCCAGTAATGCTTTGATTGTTGGTTTTAAACGTTGAAACGGATGCTGTGCCCAGGTTTAAGGTTCCAATTACGTTAAGACCATTGTGGAATTCAAAATTGTGCGTAGTTGCCGCAGAAGAACTTAAGGTGGCTCCCGAATTTACGGTAACAGCTGTATTGAAAACATTGTTACCTCCTGCGCCGTTATCGGTTAAGGTACCGTTGAGGGTCATGGTTCCATTCAACGTAAAGTTACCGCTGGTAACTGTGAGGGTTATAGAAGGATTTATTGTTAGGGCTGTTTGAACCGTCAAGGCTGTTGCCCCCACCGTTTTTGTGCCTGTGCCGGAAACTATCAATGTTTGATATGTGGTACCTAACACGCCCTGAGCACCATTAAGTGAATAATTAACCGTATTGGTATTTGTATTTGCATCGAGCGAACCGGCTGTGACAAATGGAACTGCAGCTCCTCGGTATTGAAGCAAGGCGTTGGGGCCATTAATTAATTGTGAATTTGCATTTTGCCCATCCAGATTTCCTATGACAATTAATCCGCTGCTTGTAGTTACAGAATTTGTAAGGGTTACATCGCTACCCACATTAACCAAGCCCAATTGCATAGTGGCCCCGCTTCCCGAAATGGATTGCGCGTTGGTCTTAAACAGAGAAATGGAAGGCGTTCCTAAACTTAGAGTACCATTGTTTAAAATACCATTTGAAAACTCGAGGTTATGAGCCAGATTGGAAGTTTGAAGCGTGGCGCCTGAGTTAATAGTAACCAACCCATTATAGCTATCGATACCACCGATGGCATTATCTGACAAACTGCCTGCAGTAAGGGTCGTAGTTCCGGTTACCGTAAAATTTCCGGTACCCAGGCTTATATTCCCTGATGAACTCAAATCGCCCCCAACGGTAAAAGCACCCGATAATGATGTTGCCGTGATGGTTCCCAAAACGCTTAAATTGCCGTTAACCGAAACAGCGTTGGCCGTTGCCAATGTTAAAGTACGAGTTGTGTTTATGGTAAGGTTATTCACCGAAATAGCAACATCGCCCGAAATGTTGTGGGCAATAACCACATTATCAGTGGGGCCTGGGGTACCTGCCGGCGCCCAAACTTGTGTTGACCAAGAATTGGTTGAGGTTGTGGTGTAGGTTGTTTGGGCATTAGCGATCCCTGTACCCATTAATACAAGAATGGCAATAAGCCAATGGTTAACATATATACTGAGTTTAAGTGTAAAACTATTTTCCATAAGGTTGGAATTAAAGTAAATGCATAATTGTTATCGACATACCTAAACCTAAGTTAGGCAGTAAATGTTTCGCAATTTTATGAAAAATATTTCACATATTAAAATAATTCTAAAAGTATAAATATATAAATAAATTAAATAAATTAAAATATAAATACATAAGCATACCTAATAAATTTAGTTTTGAATAAGGTTTAGGTTTAATTCTATTTAATTATATAAAAAATCTTACTAGCTCAAATCTGCATCGTTAGAATTTTTGAATAACTGCATTGGATTAAGAAAAGCCTCACTAGGGTTCTGTTTGTAGTAACGTTTTTTGGGTTTGAATCAATGAAAACTCCAATACGATAAACGTAATTTTCATTAGGATTTGGAAGTTTGAATCTGGTTGAAATACGCTGATAGGAAATAAATCGCGCCAGCCGGCAGCAATGAACTGATATGTCCGAAAAAAAGAAGCATGTATTTTCGTTTATGAAAATACATGCTTCTAATGTTCTCAATTTTACAGATATCAAACCATAGCGAAATAGACCACAAAGAGTTTCAATTATACTCTATTTGATGCCGAAAATGAAGAAAATACTTCAATTTGAATTTCAAAATAGCGTACATCCAATTCGGTGCAAACAGCACCTAATATCCAATGACCTGCATCTCTTTCTTGCCTTTAATTTTCTGCATTTCTGATTTTTAATCAGGTTATAGATTATTTGAAAAGTTGAATGTGGTGCGTTTCGTTTAAGGTATTGCCAATAATTTGTACAAGATAATATCCATTAACAAGTCCGCTAAGATTAATGATTTCGGCTGTTTGGTTTATGTCTGTTTGCAACACAAGTCTTCCGGATAAATCACGCACTTCGATCCCGTGCAGGTCTTTACCTGTTGTATTTTGTATATAAAGCAGACCATTCGTTGGATTGGGATATAATCTGAATGCTGAGTTAACCGGTGCCTGGCTAACAGTACCGGTGCAAAAACACTCTTCATCGTACACTTCATTTTGCGTTAAAGGATTTCCATCATCGCATGGACTACCCGGATAAGCGCATGAGTTATCGTCGACTGTGGCATCAGGATTATAGCTGCAAGATAGTGGATCGGTACAACCGGGTAATATGTAGCGGTATGTATTCCATGTTACAAGTACGGTATCGCCCTGTGGGCCCGACGATACAGCCAAATCGGCGAAAATGTTATAATCTTGATCGAAATTTGATTCAAGACTCACCTTATAATTTGGCGCCCAGGTTAACCCTTCATCATCAGACCAAGAGATATATGTATTGAAAAAGCAACTGCCTAAATTGGGCGAATTAAAATCGCGTGAATCGCTCCATACTACATAGATTCTATTATTTGAGCCACGTGCAAGGGCAGTGTGTACCTCAGCTATAAAGGCCTGGTTTGAAATTGCATCGGAAGCATGTAAAGTATCCACATCTGAAACAGTATAGGTTTCCCATAAATCGCCAAAAAAGTCAAGGCGGTGTGCCAATCCAATTTCATCTAAGTAAAACTGCTGATGCGTGTAGGATACCAGAATTTTATCGCCTTCGATATTTAACTGTGGATTTGAAACGCGGTGACCGGGAATAAGAAACAATGGATGACCGGTAACGTTGGCCGTATAGGTTTGCCAATTTTGTCCTAAGTCTGTCGAAGTAATTAATTCCAAATTTGAACCAAATACATCACATTCGGCAATAACTGCATAAAAGACCCCATTTTCGTTTATTGCGCAATCTCCAATGGCACTAAACTGAAGTCCTTCATTTACAAAACTCATGGTAGACCAGGTGGTTCCTCCATCTGTGGATGCCGAACACCAAGTATCCCAATCGGCAATCCCATTATCATCGTAATAAATTGCCCACATGGCAAGTAACGTATCGCCGCGGCTATCGATATTCCATGTAATTAAGCTAAAAGTAGTGTTATTGTTAAGGTTTGAACTGATAAATATTGGGTTTTGAAAACTTTCACCTCCGTTTGTACTCAAACAAAATTTCGCTTGAGGAGCGAGCGTTTCTGCATAGACGTAGGAATATAAAATACCCACTTTGACTTGGTTGTCCTCTCGCCAAACAGTTAAATTGGCTGTTCCGGGCACTCCCTGTGGATTGGAATTATCGGCAATTGAAATGGGGGTTTCCCAGTTTTCTCCGTCAATACTTTTTCTGAATCGCAATTCGGTTCCCGTGTTGTAAACCTGGTAAAATTTACCTTCGAAGGATACTGTATTATTCATCGATCCCGATTGCGCATACAAGTTCACTTCGCCCTGTGGTGTCATAGAAAGCGAGGAAGTGTCTTGCAATCCGGTCGCATTAAAATACAAAGCTCTCGAGGCAATTGCCCCTTCAAAGGTTTGCGCATGAATAAAAAGTGAAGTAGTAAGCACTGCAGCGATGTTGAATAGTAGTTTTTTCATGGTTCGATTTTTTTGGGCTAAACTATAAATGGCAAAAAACAACGTCAATCACTAAAATTAGTGATGCCACTTTTATGCACGTTACAGAATCAATTTTTAACTAAAAGCAAATAATAAAAGCGGTCTTTCGTATCAACCCAGACCGTATATAATCCACTACTCAACGATGAAATCGAAATCCAATCGCCTGGCTTTACAGTGCTTTTTTCTCGCGCAATTTTCCCATCAAGAGCATAAATTGAGACCATAAATTCATTTGTGTTCTCTATTTTGGTGCGCAAAGCGAAATTTTCACTGGCCGGGTTTGGAAAAGCTATAATATCAAAACCATCTACGAATACCCGAATGTTAATTGTGTCGGAATATACTCCATTGTTTTCATTAATGCGGTATGCATAGTTTCCGCTAAGACTTACTGTGTCGAAAAAAGTATAGTATTGCTCCGCGTCTGCTACTCCACAAATGCCATTGAATCGAAATACTTCGTTAAAAGATTCCTCATCCATACTTCGCTCTATCCGCAAATCAGAACAGGTATTGCCCGCCTTGGTAATCCACGCAATCTCAATAACATCAAGATTTATTTGCCTTCCTGAAAAACTCCTAAGTATACTTTGTGCATGCAAATCTGAACTTTTCCAAACAAAAAAGAAAAGGATAAAGAGAATGCGAAACATCGTTACAAATTGCTCAGTCTTCCGAAAACGCCTAAAGGCAGTTTTTGTTTTGTGCGGCTTTCCAGAAATAATTCGCCAATTTCAAGTGAAGCATTTTTGTATGCCTTGAGGTCGATTAAATTGGGCAAAATCAAGGAGGATAAGCCCAACGAATAGGTATTAATCAACAAAAAGTAAGCATCCTTATCCAGCAATTGCTGCACATCTTTTACCAATTCGTTCAACTGCCGCTCCAGTTTCCAGCTTTCGCCATTGGCTCCGTGTCCATATGCCGGCGGATCCATGATAATTCCGTTGTAGGTGTTCCCTCTCCGAATTTCACGCTTCACAAATTTCATGGCATCTTCGACCACCCAGCGTATATCGCTTAGGCGCGAATGCGTCTGGTTCTCGTTCGCCCAGGTTACCACCTGCTTAATCGAATCAACATGCGTAACATCTGCACCGGCAGCCTTTGCAGCAAGCGATGCCGCACCGGTGTATGCAAATAGATTCAGGAATTTCGGATTGGGTGTCTTGATCTTCGCAATCGAATCGCCAATATAATCCCAATTCACGGCCTGCTCCGGGAAAACGCCAACATGCTTGAACGAAGTTAATGCCAGCCGAAGTTTGATGTTTACTTTACCTTTTTTGTAGCCAATCAACCAGCGGTCAGGCATTGGTTTGAGTTTTTCCCAAGTGCCGGAGGAACTGCTTTTGGGTACAAATCGTACGTGCGCCATTTTTGCCCAGTCGCGTTCTGGTAATTGCTTGTCCCACAGAGCTTGCGGCTCGGGACGAATGGTAATGTATTCGCCAAAACGCTCCAGCTTCTCGAAAGCACCGCTGTCGATTAATTCATAATCAGAAAACCCCGATGGTTTAAGTAAGAGCAAGTTTAGTGTTTTATAAATTTAGCTTGTACAAACGTATCGTTTTTCATGGCCGTGATGTAATAAAGTCCAGCCGGAAATCCACTTACATCAATCACCGATTCCATCAAGGTTTGCTGTCGCATCACTAGTTGTCCGCTTGCCGAATGTACTTCAATGTTGCGATAGGCAGCTTGATCCGTTGACGTAATCATCAATTTGTCATAACAAGGATTGGGATAGATGCTCAATATGGTTGGGTCTTGATGTTTAATTCCTACCGTATTATCGGGATTAAGATTGACTGAAAATGTCTGGCTGAAAAAACAGGTATCGGCTGATGAGGGTGTTAAATTGGTAATATCCAGTTCGAACGAGAGCAGGGTATTGGGAGGAATTGCTTCGGTTACCGTAAAGTAAAATTCTGCAACGGCAATGCTATCCGGATTCCAGGCCGATGCAAACACGTTAAATGCATCTTGGTTGTTACCGAATGCCATACCGGCAGGCAAATCGCCAATTACGCTTAAGCGGGCAAGTGGATACGCAAAACCCAATCCCGAAGAATTGAGCAGCGGTACCCGTAGCACCGAATCGCCAAACGACAGAACCGTTGCTTCAAATGAGATTTCGCTATCTAGGACTTGTAAGGGTAGGAGGTCGCAGTTTACATTCACAATAGACGGGAATCCAACAAATGTTAATGTATTGTTATCCGAATTTGGAATTGCTAAGGTATCGCCTTCGATATTATAATCTATATCTGCAGGATTCGCCAGTGAGGTGATTACATTCGTAGGTCCACCTGTGAATGAGGCATTAAATTTAACAGCTTTTTGTGGGCCCCAAGCTGTAACGTACCATGTATCGAGACCATTCCAAACAATACCATCGCAATTTTGAAGAGTTGTAGCGGTGAGTGTGGTAACTGCAGAATCAAGGAGCGAAAGTGCTTTTACAGGGGCATTATTTCCCCAATTCACAAACACAAGCCGGTTATTGGCCTGGTCGTAGCAAATGCCATTGGGACTCTGAACCAGGTTGCTGGCCATTACATTGTAAGTGTTGCTCGCCGGTTTAATCCGGTAAATTTTCTTTCCCGTAAAATCGGTTGCGAAGAGATTCCCGATTCCATCGGTCGTTATGCCGTTGAGAAATGTTGCACCAAGATTCAAACTAAATTCCTGCGCTCCGGTTTGTAGGTTATATCCTCTAATAAATGCACCACAACAGGCATACACCCGGTTTCCTAAAATTTCAAGTCCATAGGGTGCCGGGTTAATTCCACTTTTGAAAACGGAGAGTGTTCCGTTTGCTGCCCTGGCAAGAATTTGCCCGGTTGTGGTATTTGAAATAAGATACCGGTTATTGGCGGCGTCGTATTCGATACTCTCCGGGCCACTAAGCGATTGTGCATTCAATACAATACTGCTTAATAGTATGAAGGCTATGAGTAGAATATTTTTCATGGTGCAAATGTAGGAATTTGCCTGCTCGCATTGCAGTGCGATATTTTGAACTTACGCCAAAGCTAAAAATCCGCGAAGCATGTTTAATTTCCTTTATGGAAGCTTACCTTAGCGCGCTATTAATGCTTTGCAATCATGAATTTCAAGTTTCTCCCATTGTTGCTTTTCCTTTCCGCTTTAGGAATTGCACAAAAAAATAAGAGCGCAAAAACCGATGAAAAGGCCTGGGATGTTAACGCACCCGGCGCACCTTCCAAAAACGTTCAATTTACGCTCGATGAAGGCACCTGGATGAACCTCGACCTAAGTCCCGATGGGAAGAAAATTGTGTTCGACCTGCTCGGCGACATTTACATGATGGATGCTACCGGTGGTGAGGCTGTTTGCCTACGCTCGGGCTATGCCTACGAAGTGCAGCCAAGGTTTAGTCCCGATGGGCAATGGATTTCGTTTACCTCCGATGCCGGTGGCGCCGATAACATTTGGATGATGCGAAGCGACGGATCGCAGGCCAAACAAATTACCAAGGAAGATTTTCGCTTACTCAACAATGCGGTATGGACACCCGACGGAGCCTATATCATTGCCCGCAAACACTTTACTGCAACACGCTCTGCCGGTGCGGGCGAATTGTGGATGTATCCGCTCAGCGGCGGTTCGGGAATGCAACTCACCAAAAAGAAAAACGATCAACAAGATGCCGGTGAGCCTTATGTTTCGAACGATGGGCGCTATGTTTATTTTTCGGAAGACATGTATCCGGGCGGATATTTCCAGTACAACAAAGACCCAAACGCACAGATTTATGTGATTAAAAAACTCGACGTCAAAACCGGGAAAATCACCAATGTGGTACAAGGTCCGGGAGGTGCCGCGCGTCCTGTTATCTCGCATTCGGGCAAGCAACTCGCCTTTGTGCGGCGGGTGCGCGAGAAATCGGTGCTCTTTGTGCGCGACCTGGCAAGCGGTATGGAGCGCGCGCTGTATACCGAATTGAGCAAAGACCAGCAGGAAGCCTGGGCGATCTTTGGCGTGTACACCAATTATGCATTCAGTGCGAACGACGATGCCATTTACATCTGGGCGAAAGGTAAAATCCGTCGCATCGATCTTAAATCGGGAAATGCTGAAGTAGTTCCCTTTAGCGTTACCTCAAAACATCAGATTGCCGAGGCTTTGCGTTTTCAGCAGGCAGCCGCGCCCGATAGCTTTACGGTGAACACCATCCGAAACGCCATCACATCGCCCGACGGAAAAACGGTGTATTTCAATGCAGTTGGATATTTGTGGAAGAAGGATTTACCATCCGGAAAACCGCAACGCATCACACAAACTTCTGAATTTGAGTTCGAACCCTGCATCAGCAACGATGGCAACAAACTGGCTTTCGTAACCTGGTCGGATACCGCACTGGGGCAAATCCGCATCATGGATCTTCAATCGAAATCCGTTCGAAGCCTCGATCTACCAAAAGGAATTTACCGCATGCCTTCCTTTTCGCCCGATGGCAATATGCTTGTGTATGTGAAGGAAGATGGCAACGACCATCAAGGCTTTGCCTACTGCAGCGATCCCGGCATGTACACGGTGAAGCTAAGTGGAGGTGCCCCTCAGAAACTCGACACAGATGGCGAATATCCATTTTTCGCAGCCGACGGTCAGCGCATTTATTTCCAAACCGGCGGATATCTTTTCGGCGAACTCGAAAAAGCATTCAAAAGCTGCAACCTACAAGGCTTCGATGTGCGCACACATTACACCAGCAAGTACGCAAACCGGTACATGTTGAGTAAGGACGAGAAATACCTGGCATTTACCGAATTGTTTAAGGTGTATGTTACGCCGTTCATTCACACAGGTCAGGCGCTCGATCTGAGCAATAGCAGTACCGCTTATCCGGTAAAACTGGTGTCGACCGAGGCGGGCATCAGTCCGCATTGGAGCGCCAATAACAACTCGCTGCATTGGACCATGGGCGAAACCTATTATGAAGTAGATGCTGCCGGATTATTGAAAATTGAGAATCCGCTAAAACCAATTGAAAAAGGCATCAGCATCGGACTTCGTTTGGCACACGATAAACCAAAGGGAAGCTGGGCTTATGAGCACGCTCGCATCATTACGATGAACGGCGATCTCGTAATTGAAGATGGAACGCTACTGGTCGAAAACAACCGCATTGTGCAAGCAGCGCCATCGAAAGACATCACAGTACCGGCAAACGCCACTCGTATCGATTGTTCGGGCAAAACCATCATGCCCGGATTGGTGGATGTGCATGCGCATCTTGGAACATTTCGCTACGGCATGAGTCCGCAGCAACAGTGGCAGTATTTCGCAAACCTGGCTTTTGGCGTAACAACCACGCACGATCCGAGTTCAAACAGCGAGATGGTATTTTCGCAAAGCGAGATGGTGAAATCGGGTATTATGACCGGTCCGCGTGTGTTCTCTACCGGAATTATTCTGTACGGAGCCGACGGCGATTTCCGTGCGCAGATCAACAGCCTCGACGATGCGCGTTTTGCCTTGAAACGCACACGTGCTTTCGGAGCATTTTCGGTAAAGAGCTATAACCAGCCGCGACGAAATCAGCGACAGCAGGTTATTGCCGCAGCGCGTGAATTGAAGATGAACGTAGTACCTGAAGGCGGCAGTCACTTTTTGCACAACATGAGCATGATTCTCGACGGCCACACCGGCATTGAGCACAACATTCCGGTACACGATATTTACAAAGATGTGGTTAGTTTATGGTCTTCCTCCGAAACAGGCTACACGCCAACGCTGATTGTGAATTACGGTGGAATGAACGGAGAGTACTTCTACTATCAGAACGAAAAAGTTTGGGAAAACGAGCGTTTGATGAACTTCACACCGCGTGCATTGATCGATCCGCGTGCGCGACACCGTACCATGGTTCCCGACGAGGAATATGCGAACGGACACATCCGCGTGGCGCAATCGTGCAAACAACTGGCCGATGCGGGCGTTAAGGTAAACCTGGGGGCACACGGCCAAATTCAGGGATTGGGCGCGCATTGGGAGTTAAAAATGCTGGCATCGGGCGGCATGACACCCATGCAAGCCTTGCGTTCGGCGACATACAACGGCGCGTACTACATTGGCATGGAAAAAGAACTGGGATCGCTCGAAGCGGGTAAGTTAGCCGATTTTCTGGTGCTCGATGCCAATCCGCTGGAAAACATCGATAACATTGGGAGCATCCGGTATACCATTGCCAACGGACGTATGTTCGATGCTGTAAGCATGCAGGAACGGGTTACCGGAAATAAAGTACGGATGCCCTTTTATTTTGAGCGCGAACTGGGCAATGCCGACTTCAAAGTTCACGAGGAAACAGGCTGCTTTCAAGGGCATTCGTGCGGGTGTCGTAAATAATAACCGAATGTTCGTCGCATTGAAATACCCGATTATCTTTGTCCGTTAAATTCGAGTTCATGGAAACAAAAGAACAAACACATTCAAATCCATACCTGCATGCAGCTTCGCGCTATGGCGTTTATCTGGGATTGATGCTGATTGGCGTGCAAACCATTCAGTATTTGGCCGGCTTATATATTTCATTCATATTCTCCATTTTAGCTGGATCGCTTTTCATTGCAGGTTTGGTTTGGATTATCCGCGATTTTCGGGAGAATTATCTCAACGGATGGTTAAGTTACGGCGAAGGTGTTCGCATTGGTAGCATTTCGGCCCTTGCAGCCGGATTACTTTTTGGGGCGTTCATGCTTTTACTTGTATTGGTTATCGATAAATCATATATCGACGAATACCTAATTCAGACTCAGGAGATGATGGAGGCGAGTGGCCTTCCGGATGAAGACATCGAAAATACGATGGATCAAATTCAGGAAGGATCAAATCCATGGGCTTACGGGTATGGTCCAATATTTCAGTTTGGTGTTTCAGGGTTGTTAATTAGCCTTATTGCCTCTATTTTTCTGCGTAAGGATCCTGCTAACTCGTTCGATAAAGACACACAATAATGCGCGATATTTCAGTTGTTGTTCCCTTGTATAACGAAGATGAATCGCTTCCGGAGCTTTCGGCATGGATAGACCGTGTGATGAAGGAAAATGGCTACAACTACGAAGTAATTTTTGTCGATGACGGAAGTACCGACCGTAGCTGGGAAGTAATCGGTGAAATTCATAGCCGCATGCCGCAGTTCAGAGGCATCCGTTTTCGGCGCAATCACGGAAAATCGGGCGCCTTAAATGTTGGTTTTGCAGCTGCAAAAGGCAATGTGGTGATTACCATGGATGCCGATTTGCAGGATAGTCCCGACGAAATTCCCGAATTGTACCGCTTGATTACCGAAGAAAAATATGATCTCATTTCGGGCTGGAAACAAAAGCGCTTTGATCCGATCACCAAGACATTGCCAACGAAATTGTTTAATTGGGCAGCGCGCAAAATGAGCGGTATTTATCTGCACGATTTCAATTGCGGATTGAAAGCCTATCGCTCTGATGTTGTTAAGAATATCGAGGTGTATGGCGAAATGCACCGATACATTCCGGTGTTGGCTAAATGGGCTGGTTTTAAAAAGATTGGCGAAAAAGTCGTACAACATCAGGCGCGTAAATACGGTACTACGAAATTTGGATGGGAGCGCTTCATCAATGGCTTCCTCGATTTATTGAGCATTACATTCGTTTCCAAATTCGGCAAACGCCCCATGCACTTATTCGGCCTGCTTGGAACAATCAGCTTTTCAATTGGCTTCATCATAGCCCTCTACCTAACGTATGCGAAGATTTTTCACCAGGCATACCGCATGACCGAACGTCCAATTTTCTTTTTCGGCTTGTTGATGATGCTTATTGGTACGCAATTGTTTCTTGCCGGATTCCTTGGAGAGTTGATATCGCGAAACAGCGCAGATCGCAATCAATACCAGGTGCGCGAAACAATTGGTGATTGATTTGATTTCAAAATTTGACCATACCGAAAATTCGCCTAATTTCACCTACAGAATTAATCTCCCGAATTATGAAAAAGATTTTCCCCATCATCGTATTTGCTGCTATACTCGGTGCCGCATCTTGCAAAAAGGAAGAGGAATGCGCCGATTGCTTTACAGAAATCACAGATTCACTCGGAGTGAAAGACACACTTAGTCTGAACGAATTATGCGGAGAGGATCTTGAAAGTACTGATGGTAATACATTCCCAAATACGCAGGGCGGCACTTCTCGAAATTATTGCATCCGTTAATCGCTGCAAAAGATCCATTCTTTGTGCTGGCTTTATTGTGTTGAGGTTGCTTAGGCACTATACCACGGTCGCTGTTCGGTAATCTTGTAAAAATATTTTATTCGATTGAAGAGAGGTTATTCGGTCAAAAACACAGAATGGCGTTATTTTTGCACCTTGCGACGCGCTTTTCATGAAGGTATTTCTTGCATTTATTATCAGTTTCGGTCTGCACCTCAGCGACATTACCGGTGAGGTTGCCTCGGCTTTGCGTCAGGGAAATGCACGCGATTTGGCCAAACATTTTGGCAATACAATCGATCTTACCGTAAGCGGCAAACAGGAAATGTACAGTAAAGCACAAGCCGAACAAGTGCTTCGAGGCTTTTTCCTGAAAAATCCGCCGCGAAGCTTTATTCTCAAATCGAAATCCACAGGCAATACCGCAACTCCATACGGAATTGGCACTTACACAAGTACCGGCGCCCAACGTTTCAGGGTGTATTTCCTGGTTAAAAAAATCGGCAATCAGTCATTCATCCAGCAACTCAGCATTGAAAACGAATCTTGAATCAGCATTGTTCAGTGCGCACGAACAGGCATTAATCGACGAACTGGTGAAGCTTGCCATTCACGAAGACATCGACGGCGGCGACCATACCAGTTTGGCCTGCATTCCCGAATCAGCAACCAAAAAGGCGCGTTTGCTAGTTAAGCAGCAGGGTACAATTTCTGGCATTGCGGCCGCACAGATTCTATTTCAGCATATCGATGCTTCGCTTCGGTTTGATGCCTTATTAAACGACGGAGATGCCGTTGCACCGGGCGATGTAGCTTTTACCATTACCGGGTCGGCGCGTTCTATTTTGGCCGCCGAACGCCTGGTGCTCAATTGCATGCAACGCATGAGCGGAATCGCAACACAAACGCGCACGCTGGTCAATTCAATAGCGCACACTCCATGCACCTTGCTCGATACACGCAAAACAGCTCCCGGAATGCGGGTTTTTGAAAAAATGGCCGTTCGCCACGGAGGTGCTATGAATCATCGCATGGGATTGTACGACATGATTATGATTAAAGACAATCACGTCGATTTTGCAGGAGGAATTTTGGAAGCCATCAATCGGGTAAAAAAATACCTCGCCAACAATCATTTGAATCTCGAAATCGAAGTGGAAGCTCGCAGCCTTTCTGACGTAGAATTAATCTGTAAGGCCGGTGGAATTCGGCGCGTGATGTTCGATAATTTTAGTCCTGCCCAAATTGTAGACGCATTGCGCATTACCGGCAACTACTCCATTGAAACCGAAGCATCGGGCGGCATTAACAGCAAAACGCTGGTTCAGTATGCCGAAACCGGTGTGCAATTCATTTCTGTTGGCGCACTTACGCATCAAGTGCGTAGCCTCGACCTCAGCCTTAAAGCATTTGAATGAAACTCCTTCTGAAACGCATACTCGACCGTATCGTATCGTTTGGCCCGGTAAAATTGTTTCTTGCCTTGCGCTTGCCCGGTTTACACCGGATTCCACTTTCGGAAGTTTTGGGTAGTTTGATTCGCAGCCTCTCTTCTTCACGCATTTCGATGCGCGCGGCAGCGGTTTCGTTCGATTTCTTCATGGCGCTGTTTCCATCTGTGATTTTCCTTTTCACGCTCACCGCATACCTGCCGATTGCCAATTTCGACAAGCTGTTGCTCGAAACAATCCACGATGTGCTGCCCGATTATACTTACAAAACCATCGAAAGTACCATTACCGATATCATTTCCATTCAGCGCGGCGGATTGCTCTCTGTTGGTTTCATCATCGCCTTGTTTTACGCCACCAACGGAACAACATCGCTTATCAAATCGTTCAATGCTTTGTCGTTTGTGCAAGATAGTCGACCGGGCTGGATGATTCGTCTCAATGCTTTGTTACTTACGCTCATTTTTGTTGTCTTGCTCGTTTCGGCTATCATACTCATTATTTTCACGCATTACGTGCTTGAATACCTGATTCAACAGGGCATCATAAGCAACGACATCAACCTCACGCTGGTATCGGTAGGCGAGCGGGTAACATTGTTGTTGATGATTCTGTTCAGCATTTGTGCACTGTATTTCTTCGGTCCAACCCCATCCATTCGTCCTCATTTTTTTTCTCCGGGGGCCTTGGTAGCAACCTTACTGATTATTCTGCTAATTGAAGGATTCGGGATTTTCATCAACCGCTTTGCTACCTTCAACACAGTATATGGTTCGGTAGGCGCACTTATCGCTGTTTTATTGCTGATAAACCTAAACGCACTAATTATTTTGGCCGGACATGAATTCAATGCGGTGGTGAACCAATTGAAGAATCAGAAAAGCAGCTAAAATTTTTCTGTATTTTCGAGCCTTGTTAATTTCAGAACATGAGGTCGATTACGATTTTACTGACGTTTTTATTGATTCAACTTACAACCGTGGCATTTGCACAACGCGAACGTGAACGAGAGCAAGCTACAGTGGAATATGCAAGCAGCCGGAATCCATTTTACTGGAAAAACAAACTTCCGTATGCAGGCTATTGGCAGCAAGATGTGCATTACCGCATAAAGGCCGATATCAGTGAAGTTTCGGATATTGTAGATGCCACAGAAGAATTAATCTACACCAACAACTCGCCCGATACCCTGCGCTGGGTGTTTTTTCATTTGTATCAGAATGCCTTTCAGCCCGGATCGTACTGCGCAGCGTTGCACGAAGCGAACGATTATCCACTTGCATGGGGACCTTATGAAAAGTTGGGCCTGGGAACAACTATAGAATCAATGAAGAGCAATGGGAAAGATTTAAAAACCGAGCTCGACAATACGATTCTCAAAGTATGGTTAGATGAGCCCCTGTTGCCGGGTGCGAAGGTTACCTTTGATATAAAATTCAAAACCTTTTTCGATTACCGCGGAAATGTACGTCGGCGCATGAAGGAATTCGGTGCTTACGGCTACAAGCATTTCGATGGCGTGCATTGGTATCCGCGCATGGCCGTTTACGATAAGAAGTTCGGATGGAATACCGACCAGCATTTGGGCAAAGAATTTTATGGCGATTTCGGAACCTATGAGGTAGAGCTTACATTTGCATCGAATTACGTGGTCGAAGCTACGGGCGTGTTTCTTAACCGCGACAACGTGCTTCCGGCCGAAGTGCGCGCCAAGCTCGATATTTCAAATTTCGCATCTAAACCTTGGGAAGAACGACCTTCAACCATTACCACATACGATCCGAAAGAACGGAAAACCTGGAAATACCGGGCCATTAACGTACACGACTTCGCCTGGACAGCCGATCCAACCTACCGCATCGGAGAAGCTGAGTGGAACGGCATTCAAATCGTTGCCGTGGTGCAGGAACCGCATGCCGCACGCTGGCAAAATGCAGCATCGTACACCGCTAAAATTATTGAAACCTATTCGCGCGATTTTGGCATGTATGCCTACAACAAAATGGTCGTAGCCGATGCGCAAGACGGCATGGAATACCCAATGCTTACCCTCGATGGAGGCGCCGATCCGGGTTACCGCGGATTGCTGGCACACGAAGTTGGGCACAACTGGTTTTTTGGGATGGTGGGATCGAACGAAACATATCGCGCGTTTTTAGACGAAGGATTTACGCAATTTCTCACCGCGTGGGCGCTCGAAACTATCGATGGCCGGCAGATGGTAAAAGGAGCTGCCAATAAATACACGGCAAAACACCAATTGCCCGAAGAAGTTCGCTATACACGTGCATTTCAAGGATACATACGCGATGCTGTGGCAGGCGATGAATCGACACTCAATACCCATTCCGACGATTTCGACGGAGCGCTGCGGCATGGCGGCGGCTACGGAAACGTGTACTATAAAACGGCTACAATGCTGTATAATTTGCAGTATGTATTGGGCGATTCGCTGTTTCTGGAAGCAATGCAGTTCTATTTCGACCGCTGGAAAATAGCACATCCCTACCCCGAAGATTTCAGGCAAGCCATCATCGACTTCACACATGCCGATCTCAACTGGTTTTTCGACCAATGGCTCGAGACCTCTAAAACCATCGACTACCGCATTAAAAAAGTGAAGCACAAAGGCGATGGGAAATACAGCATTACACTTCAACGAAAAGGCGAAATGCAAATGCCGATCGACTTGGCCGTTTATGACCAAAACGGCAAACGCTACGATTATTATATCCCCAATACCTGGTTCGAAAAACAAACAAATGCAACTATTCTTCCGCGTTGGATTGGGTGGGGCAAACTCAATCCCGAATACACCGCTGAGATTCAACTCAACAACCGCATCGAAAACGTGGTAATCGATACCACTTACCGTTTGGCCGATGTATCGCAATTCAACAACCGCCTGCAAAAACGCAGCACCTTGCGCCTCGATTCGCGTGTGGCCAATCCATCAGACTGGAAACATTACGAGTTCTTCATCCGTCCCGATCTGTGGTACAACCATTACGACGGCTTGAAAACCGGATTCCACGTAAACGGCAATTACATGCGCACACTGCACCGTTTCAATGCGAGCTTCTGGCTCAATTCGGGATTGGTAAAACTGCGCAATGCGGCCGAAGATCAACTGAACGATTACAATTTATTTTCGTTCGCATTCAATTACCGAACACCCACGCAACGCATTGTGAAGCACTCCTCGGTAATTGCAGAAGCGCGCTACCTCGATGGCTTGCGTTTGGGCAAACTGGGTTGGGAAGTGGCAAGCAGAAGCGAAAAAACAGTGTTTTCGCTTTACGTGAAATACATGGAGCGAAGAGATACCACCGATGTAAATTACCTGATGGACCGCAAACTCTGGAACCCAAATGCCATCAACAACACATTGAACGCAGGCATTGTGCACAATTACGATTACATTCGTGGGAGCGGACGCATTCAATTGACCTTGCGTACAAGCGCACCGGGTTCGGCTTACGATTTTTCGCAGGCCATACTCGAATCGGTGAACGAGAATTACCTCGGAAAACTTCAATTGCGCACCCGCTTTTTTGCGCAATACGGAACCGGATCGCGGCTAGCGCCCGAATCGGCATTGTACCTGGCAGGCGCAAATCCCGAGCAGTTGATGGAAAACAAATACACCCGCTCGGCAGCCTTCTTTCCGGATGCCTTTAACGGATTGGGCCCCGACATCAACCATTTTCACATGGGCGGCGGTTTAAATGTGCGTGGCTATGCCGGATACTTGGCACCCGAGCAACTGGCAAACGGAGCTGTTATTTTCCTGAACAGCGGAAACACCGGAGCAGCAGGATCGGTTGAATTGGAATTCGACAACCTGATAAAATTCCAGCCACGCCTTACGCGTAAGTGGTTAAAACTCGACCTGTACCTGTTTGGCGATGCCGGAATGCTGGATTCTGGCATCGAGGGCGACAAACCCCAATTCGAACGCATCCGCATCAGTTCGGGATTTGGAACCGCATGGACCATCAAACGTTGGGGGCCTTTTGCCATGGAAAAGCCACTGACATTGCGCTTCGATATGCCGGTATTCTTGAATCGAACGCCGGATGTTTCGCCCGATTATTTGCAGTTCAGATGGATTGTTGGTGTGAATCGGGCTTTTTAAAAAAAAACACCTGCTAAACGATGCACATTTCAATTACGGGCCTCAAACCCAAAGGTTTTTTAGGCTTTATCCGATTCTGGATGCATGCCGTGCCAACCTTCAGGCAAGCACAACAAGCCAAGGGAAACTTGTTTTGTGAGGTAAAGCGCATACACGGATTTCAATGCACATTAACCGCTTGGGAAGACCGAGCGATTATGCTTGAATTTATGCGCAGCGGAGCACATTTGGGCGCCATGAAAGCATTTCACAAAATTGCAAAAGGTAA
The DNA here is from genome assembly GCA_046303595.1 of Bacteroidia bacterium. GTDB lineage: Bacteria > Bacteroidota > Bacteroidia > M30B66 > M30B66 > CAMCXT01. Next base: position 4,463 of record JBKCFX010000487.1, on the reverse strand, counting down.
AACCTATGGATACGAATCAGATGCCATACCAAACTGGGAAGAAGCCTTTAAATTAGTGCAGGAAAAAGGAAGGGAATATTGAGGTAAGAGCTAGAGCACTCATTCAATGAATCTATTCGGGTACTAAAGTGTTTTCCACGTTTCAAGTAATTCCTTAATAGCGGCGTAAACAATATTCAATTCTTCATCGCGAATGCAATACGGTGGGGTAAAATAAAGTACATTTCCCAAGGGACGAAGGTAAATGCCACGCGCCAAGAAAAATTCGGTAATTTCCTGACCGGCAGGATTCAGATATCCAGTTTCTGCTTCTGTTCTAAATTCAATCGCCAAAATAGTTCCTAAACAGCGAACATCGATTAGGGCAGGATGTCCGTTCAATGCATCGTGGAATTTTTTATGCTGCATGGCAATAGCGCCGATGCGATCACGGGTTTCTTTTCGCTCAAACAAATCGAGTGAAGCCAGAGCAGCGGCACAACTCAGCGGATTGGCCGTAAATGAATGTCCGTGAAAAAAGGTGTGCATCGGATCTTTGCTCTGAAAGGCCCGGTAAATAAATTCGGGTACTGCCGTAACGCCCAGCGGAAGTGTTCCGCCGGTTAAGGTTTTACTGAGGCAGATGATGTCGGGTGTGTAATGCAATTGCTGACTGGCGAAAGCGGTACCGGTGCGGTAAAAGCCGGTAAATACCTCGTCGGCTATGCTCAAAATGCCATGGAATTTGCACAGGCGCAACATCGAATTGAGGGTTTGAGGCTTGTACATGCGCATGCCGCCGGCACCTTGCACGAGTGGTTCGAATATAAAAGCTGCAACGTTATTTTTCTTCGCAAGCATTTTAAACTGTTTAATCGATGCTTCTTCCATGCCCGAAACCGGAGCGGGAATGAAATCGACCTCAAAAAGCAATTCATCGAAAGCCGCCGAAAATGCATTGCGGTGTCCAACACTCATGGCGCCAAACGTATCGCCATGGTAGGAATGTTCAAATGCAATTATTCGTTTTTTAGGAACATCCCGATTTTTAAAAAATTGAAGTGCCATCTTTAGCGCCACTTCAACCGAGGTACTCCCGTTATCGGAATAAAATATACGATCAAAATGACTGTTTAATAGCGAAAGTAGGCGTTCTGCAAGGCTTACAGCCGGTGCGTGGGTGAATCCGGCAAAGATGATATGCTCGAGTTGTTGTGCCTGTTCGGCCAAACATTGCGTAATATAAGGATGTGCATGTCCATGTGCATTTACCCACCACGAAGCCGTACCATCGAGAAATTTCCGTCCATCTTCGGCATATAGCCAAACGCCTTCAGCGCGCACAATGCCAATGTTTGGAGGTGCGCTCGCCGGTGTAAACGGATGCCAGATTGATCGACTATCGCGTTCCTGTAAGGTCATAAGTGCGTAAAGCGTTGCGCCTGTTGTGCGATGAAATTCTTGGAAACATTATTGGTGTCTTCAATCCGGCCTAAAAAATCGAACCGTGTGTGTTGAAGGATTACCGATTCTGTATGATTATTTTCGTCTCCGTTGAAGATGATACCTTTCACCTTAATACCACGCGATTTTAAGGCTTCTGCACTGAGCAGGGTGTGGTTGATGCTTCCCAAATAATGTCGGCTCACCAATATTACCTCAAGTTGCATCCTTTTTACCCAGTCGATGTATAAAGCGTTGTAATTGATCGGAACCAGCAGTCCGCCCGCGCCTTCGATTATTAACGGAGCCTTGTGATCGGGAATCTGAATTGCATTTGCATCAACCTCGACACCTGCCATGGCAGCCGATGCGTGCGGTGAAAGCGGGTAGGGGAGCAGGTAACGTTCGGGATGAAATGTAGATTCGGTATTGCTCACGAGCTGCTGCACTTTCATGCGGTCGGTATTTTCTACATCGCCCGCCTGAACAGGTTTCCAATAATCAGCTTTTAATGCTTCCACCAAAACGGCCGAAACAACTGTCTTCCCCACATCGGTGCCAATGCCGGCCACGAAATATCGTTTTGCATCCATTGTTTGTTACAGAAAATAAAGTACTCCCAATCTGTAGCTTTCTAAACCAAAGCCCGAAATAATTCCCATGGCATTAGGCGCAATAAAGCTCTTATGTCTGAATTCTTCGCGTGCAAAAATATTGCTGATGTGAATCTCAACCACCGGAGCAGAAATGGCTTTAACGGTATCGCCAATGGCAACCGAGGTATGTGTGTAAGCGCCCGCATTGATAAGAATGCCATCAGCTTTGAAACCCATTTCCTGAATGTTGTTGATGATTTCACCTTCAACATTGCTCTGAAAAAAGGTGATTTTCAGTTTCGGAAATTGCATACGCAGCTGCTCTAGGTATTCGTCAAAAGGCACATCACCATAAACTTCTGTTTCGCGTTTGCCTAGAAGATTTAAATTAGGGCCGTTGATGATGTGCAGGTGTCTCGACATGGCACGGCGAAAATACAACAGAAATGGACTGGAACACAGCAAAACGTGGATTCAAAATTTATTTAAAGCTCGAACGCTCGCTTTCGCCCAATTCCATTGAGGCATATGAGCAGGACTTGGCACGTTTGCAGGCCTTTATGGAGGTGCATCAGCTAAATCTTGGTCCGCGGCAAATCGAAACCGGACATTTACGCTCGATGTTGCAATGGTGTGCAAAGTTGGGCTTGCAGGCGCGTTCGCAGGCGCGTTTAATCTCCGGATTGCGCGCGTTTTTCAAATACCTCTTGCTCGAAAATGTAATACAGGAAGATCCTGCCGAAGGACTTGATGCACCGCGCCTGGGGCGTAAACTTCCGGTAACGCTCGATGTGGAAGAAATTGACCGTATGATTGCCGTTATCGATTTAAGCAAGCCCGAAGGCGAACGAAACAAGGTTATTCTGGAAACATTATTCAGTTGCGGATTGCGCGTTTCGGAGCTGGTTTCGCTGAAGATTTCAGATTTGCATCCGCAGGCCGGCATTTTGAAAGTTACGGGTAAAGGCAATAAAGAACGTTTGGTGCCTTTCCCTGCCTCGCTGAGCAGAATGCTCGAAAATTACTTGCTGCATGTACGGTCCATGGTTTCGGTTAAACATGGCGAGGAGGATATTGTATTTCTGAACCGAAATGGCAAGCGCCTAACCCGCGTGATGGTATTTATTGTTGTGCGTGATCTGGCTGCAAGAGCAGGAATTCGAAAAACCATTTCACCACACACCTTTCGGCATTCGTTTGCTACTTCATTGGTCGAAGGCGGCGCCGATTTGCGCGCTGTGCAAGAAATGCTGGGCCATGAAAGTATAACCACAACTGAAATTTATACGCACCTCGATCGCGATTACCTGCGTCAGGTTATTCAAGATTTTCATCCGCGGGCATAGGATGGCATTTTTATCTGTTAGGCTAAAAATTGTACCGATCGGTTGAACTCAAGTTTTATAAAGACTCCAATTGCTTTTCCAAATCGACTTCGCTGCAAACCGGCAAATTACAGTGTCCAGCTTCGCATACGTAAAATGTGAGCGTGGGGCCGGCTGTTCGACCCGTAAAAAGGCCCCAATCCTGGCTCTTTTCAGCACAAAGCAAGGAAATATTGGGGCGATACTTACGGAATTGTTTTTTGGCAAAATCGCGGGCACCTTTTCCAACCACAACAAGTTCTTTCGGATTATAGAGCATACCCATTCCAAGCGTAATCCATTGCGAAGCTCCTTGGCCATATCCAATAATATCACGGCGAACAGCTTTCAACATGCGCGAAGCTGAACGCATCAACGAAGCATCGCCACTCAATTTAGCTAACAATAAGGCATTCTCTGCCAAAATAGAATTTGAAGCCGGAATTACGTTGTCGGCGGTTTCGAGTTGTCGGGCAACCATAACGTCTTGGCTCTCTTGGGTGAAATACAACAAACCTGCACCTGCTTCGGGAAACCGTGAGCACGTTGCGGTATGCAGTCGAATGGCCTTATCAAAATCGGTCTTATCAAAATCGGCGAGGAATAGCGAAATGTAGGCTCGGGCGAGCCAAACATAATCTTCTAGAAAGCCATCAACAGATGCTTTTCCGTTTTTCCAGATTCGCTTCAAATTATCGCCAGGCTCAATCAAATTACATTCAATAAATTCAACCGTTTTTCGAGCAAGGTTGAGGTATTCTTTTTCATTCAAAAAACGCGATGCGTCTGCAAAAGCACTTGCGGTCATTGCGTTCCACGATAATATTGTTTTATCGTCGGTGGCGGGACGCTCTCTTCGATTCCGCGCCTTCAATAATTTTGCTTGAATATTTTTTATTTCAATGCTAGTGCCCCCAGTTTCTTTCGCTATCAGAATATGTCCTCGGCCTTCCTCCCAAAAGCTTACCTCGTTTACGTAATACCATTTTCTAAATTGAGATAGTTCGTCTTTCTCTAGCAGTTGCTGTAGTTCGTCTTCGGTCCAGAGATAAAATTTCCCTTCTATTCCTTCGCTGTCTGC
>JBKCFX010000486.1:0-1080 GCA_046303595.1 Bacteroidia bacterium | reverse complement strand
GGCGCAATAATATCGACCGGAAAGCCCGACGCTTTTAAATCTTTAATGCCCTGAAACAGCCGATTGAAGCGGAAATTGACTTTTAATTTCAATTCTGTTAGGTAAGCATTCAAGCTTTTATCGTTCATTAAAAAAGTGGCTGTGGCAACTTGTTCTGCCTTCGGAGCCCAAGCGCCAACGTGACCTAAAATAGATTTCATTCGGGCAATTACCGGGGCAGGGCCGAGACTCCATCCAACACGAACACCGGTAGCAGCAAACGATTTGGATATACCATCGACGAAAATCGTATAGGGTTTCATTTCCGCAAAAAGACTCACGGGATTGACATGGGTAACCCCATCGGCCATGAGCATCCAGTAAATCTGGTCGTACAACACATAAAGCGGTTTGCGTTTGCCTTCACGTTCTTTATTCTCCTGCAACACCAATTCACAGATTTCACGAAGCGCGTTTTCCGAGAAAGTAGTTCCTGTAGGATTTAGTGGAGAACATAATGCCAGCAGCGTAGCATCTTTCAAAAACGGTCTCAACTCTGCAGCTGTTGGCATGAATCCATTTTCAGACTTTGTTTCGATCTCTATTTTCTCAGCATCGGTAAGATGACAGTAATGGTTGTTATTCCATGAAGGTACGGGATACAAAACCTTATCTCCCGGATCGAGTAGCGTTTGGTAAATAGCATAAATCAACGGACGACCGCCACCGGCAATCATTACCTCATCCATTGCATACGAAAGCTTTTCGTGCTTTTCGATGAGATGCAGTACAGCCGTTTTTAATTCGGCAATACCGTCGGCTGGCGGATAATTGGTTTCGTCGTTTTGATAGGCTTCCAGAATGAGGCGTTTAAGTTCATCCGGAATCGGGAAGATTTTCGGGTTGAAGTCTCCGATGGTTAAATTGTAAATGTGTTCACCGGCTTTAATTTTTTGATTGATTTCGCCCCCCAGTTTGATGATTTCCGATCCCTGAAGAGTGCTTGCTTTGAGAGATACCGCATTCATGCGGCGAAGGTAGAATAAAGCAAATGACACCGCACCATATTGTTGAAAACTACCAAATTTCGGGCACCCATAA
>JBKCFX010000485.1:0-1654 GCA_046303595.1 Bacteroidia bacterium | reverse complement strand
CCATACACAGATCGACCTTCTGCTTGTAGTTCTGGTTTTGTGTATCGCGCAGTGTTTTGTAGAATTCTTCTTTCGAAGCATAGAAGGCATCGCGCGAACGCTTGAATCGCTCCCAAACAGCTTCATTGTCTTTGCGTGAAGCAAACCCGATTTTCTTCCAATCTTCGAGCGTTGCAGCCATTTTCTCGCTGGCTTCCTGCCAGTGATTGTGCGATTGAAAAGGCATTTCGCCTACAATTACTTCGGCACGTTCGCAAACGGCTGTTTTCTTGGCAAGATTCTCTGAGAATGCTGCTTCCTGACTTTGAATGTACTCGCGACGGCGGTCGAACAATTTATCGCCGGCACTGCGGAAACGCTCCCAAATTACTTCGCTTTGTTCGCGGGCAACCTGGCCAATTTCCTTCCATTGATCTTGAAGAATTTTATACTCATCCAAGGATTTACTGATTGAGTCTTCAAGCAATAATGCTTCTGCTCGAACACAGAGCTCGGTTTTCAGCTCCATGTTTTTCTTTTGGTCGAGCTCCCGAAGTTCCTTGTTGATTTTTATAATTTCATAGAAGTTATTGATGTGGTGGTGGTAGTTCTTCCACAATTCATCAACGTGAGCCGAAGGAACAAGACCTATGTTGCGCCATTGATTCTGCAGTTCATGCAATCGATCGAACGAAGCGGAAATGTTCTGGGTATCTTCAAGCATTTTCTTGAGCTCGGCAAGGATTTCCTGTTTTTTCTTGAGGTTATCGTTGAGCTCACGTTCTTTTTGTTTGCGTTGTTCGTTGCGGCGCTCAATAAAGTTGCGCACCTGTTCGTCGAACAAATGATCGGCATCATCACGCAAAATCTCAAACTCTTCGGGGTCGCCACCGTGCTCAATAAACTTCAGCTTTTTTGCAGCCCCTTCGTCGTCCTTCACTTTGCGAAACGCATCGCGAATGGCATTAAATGCTGCTTTGCGGCTGTCGAGTTCGGGAAGTCCGGCAAGCTCCTTCATGGCTTGCGCAAGCTCCTCGCGCGATAGTTCGTTGTAGGCTACAAGTGGTTCAAGAACTTCATCGCTTGCTTCTGCCGATTCGCTTATCGGATGAAATGCGTTTAACTCTTCTTCCGAGATTTCAGCATTTGCATCGGAAGAAGAAACACGTTCCGGGGTTTTATCTTGAACCAAATCGGTTTGTTCCGATTCAGTTTGCAATTCTGCTAATTCAACATCATGACTAGCCTCTACTTCCGCAGCTATTTCTGGGGTAGAACGCTTATCCAAATCTGTTTCTGGAGCATCTGTTAACACAGCTGCAGGCTCGGCTTCGATGGGTGCGAGCGGAACATCGGCCGGAGGCGCAAATTCGGGCTCAGGTTCGGGCTCATCTTCGTGTGAAGCATTGCCCACCTCATCGATGGAATTGGTTATTTCGCTAGTATTAACTGTATTTTCCACAGGATCATTCGGCGTGGACTCCGGTGATTGCAAATTTTCTTCGTTCGTATTCATGGTTCAAAATTAATCAATTCACACTAGGCATTTCGCTTTTTATGTAAATTAACACGAATTTTGCATTGAGAAAACATGCATCCAACAAACTGAGTTTATCGAAAACGATCGGCAATATTTTGGTGGTCGTTTATTCGATTCTCTCGCTTACTATATTTA
>JBKCFX010000484.1:0-4255 GCA_046303595.1 Bacteroidia bacterium | reverse complement strand
ATTTAAGATCATCGATCGTTATGCATGCGTGGAAAACGTGCAGGCTTTTCTCGATGGAAACTGGATTCTGGCCGAGTCGGATGAAGAGAACGAATACCGTTTCCGTATGCCCGACACGCTCGATTATGGCTGTCATATCTTAGAAATCACTGCCGTTGATCGTGTAGGAAATGCACGATTCTTCTTGCAGGAGCTTGAAAAAACACCCGAGTTACCAAAGGAAAACCAAGACGAATAACTAATTTTGCACACGCATGCGCTTTATTCAATTTATACTAATCTTCCTTTTTGCTGCAGGCCTTAACGCGCAAGCACTGGTAAATCAGACCGATGCTAAGGGGCGCAAACAGGGATTGTGGCGCAAGAATTATCCCGACGGCATTATTCGGTACGAAGGTTCGTTTAAAGACGACCAACCCGATGGTATTTTTCGCTATTACACCGAACTCGGGAAACTAAAAATGGTAGCCTTTCATTACGACAATGGCAAGCGATCGCGTGTGAAGGGGTTCAGTGAAAAAGGCGGGATCATTTCATCAGGCAATTACATTGGTAAAGAAAAAGATTCGGTGTGGACGTATTTCGATGAAAACAATGTGCTGCTTTCGCGCGAACCGTGGCAGAACGGGATGAAGCACGGAGTTGAATATACATACTACCCCAACGGGAACTTATCGGAAGAAATAGGCTGGAAAAATGGCAGGAAGGATGGCCCTTGGAAACAGTATTTCGAAGATGGCAAACCACGCCTTACGGCTTCGCACAAGGAGGGAAATCGCGTTGGTAAGCAAACCTATTTTTACGCAAATGGCAATGTTAAACTTATGGGGATGTATGTGAATGATTTGCGCGAAGGTACCTGGATTCATTACGAAGAAAACGGCGCCCTGAAGCATACGGAGATTTACAAGAACGGTGTTTCTGATAATCCATTGAAGATTCAATCCGACAAGCCGGCAAATCCAATTCCCGAACCTTCAGAACAAATGCAACGATGAGCAAGAACGGAAAAGTGTTGGTGGCCATGAGTGGTGGAGTAGATAGTTCGGTAGCAGCCATGATGCTGCACGAAGAAGGCTATGAAGTGATTGGCATTACGATGAAAACTTGGGATTACGCAAGTTCGGGCGGCTCGAAAAAAGAAACCGGTTGCTGCAGTCTCGACTCGATTCACGATGCCCGTGCCATGGCTGTTCGCTTCGGATTTCCGCATTTTATTCTTGATATCCGCAGCGAATTTGGCGATTACATCATCGATAATTTTGTGGATGAATACATGGCGGGCAGAACACCAAACCCTTGTGTGTTGTGCAATACGCACATTAAATGGGATGCACTTCTGCGCCGGGCCGACATGCTCGACTGCGAATTCATCGCCACGGGACATTACGCGCAACAGCGCTTCGAAAACAACCGACACTTCATTAGCCGTGGATTGGATCACAACAAAGACCAGTCGTATGTGTTGTGGGGTTTGAAACAGGAAGCACTTGCCCGCACACGTTTCCCGATCGGTGGTTTTCGCAAAACCGAAATCCGCAAGATGGCAGCCGAAGCCGGATTTATGGAACTGGCCAATAAAAGCGAGAGTTACGAGATTTGCTTTGTACCCGATAACGACTACCGTTCATTTCTGAAGCGTCGCATCGAAGGACTGGAAGAGCGTGTTGAAGGCGGAGATTTTGTGCTCAGCGACGGGCGCGTAATTGGTAAGCATCGGGGATATCCGTTTTATACTGTTGGTCAGCGCAAAGGCTTAGACATTGCACTGGGCTTTCCGGCATTTGTGCTCGAGATTAAACCCGAAACCAACACGGTTGTGCTGGGAACCAAGGAAGAACTTGTAAAAACCAACATGAAAGTGCGCGATGTAAATCTTCAGAAATACGCCAGTTTGCCCGAAGAAATGCAGGCGCTCACCAAAATTCGCTATAAGCATGAAGGAGCTGGAAGTCTGTTGCAAGCCATCGAAGGAAACGAGCTTGAAGTGCAGTTTACAGAGGCTGTTTCGGGCATCGCTCCAGGGCAGTCGGCTGTGTTTTACGAAGGCGACGATTTAATTGGCGGAGGATTTATAAAGAAATAAAGAAGGGCAAACCAAAATGACCATTCATCGTTATATTCGTATTACCACAGCAGTATGAAAAACACACGACTACACCGGGCAATAGCGCTCAGTTCGATACTTGCAGCAGCGTGTAAAGACGAAACAGTTTTGGAACCCGAAGCGCAATTCAACAATTATTTTCCCGCTGTAAAGGGAAATTACATCGTGTATGATTGCGACTCGGTGGTATACAACGATTTCACCAACACGGTCGATACCCTGAAATTTAAAATTAAGGAATACTACGAAACCGAATTTACCGATAATTCCGGACGAACAGCTATTCGGTTAGAGCGTTACAAAATGCCGGAAGGCACAACGCAATGGCAGCTAAAGGATATTTGGTCGCTGGTAAAGACCGATAAGCAAGTTGAAAAAGTGGAAGAAGATGTGCGCATGCTGAAATTGCTTTTCCCGGTTAAAGAAGGACTTGAATGGGATATCAATGCATTGAACAATACCGGAAGCCGCACTGTAAAGTATACAGCTGTTCACAAGCCTTATTCGGTATATGCATTTAGTTTTGATTCGACTGTAACGGTTGTGAATACCGATCCCGAAAATTTGGTAGAAGAATTTCGCGATACCGAAGTCTTTGCGGCCAATAAGGGGATGGTATTCAAAAAATATGTGAACGTGAAGTATAAAACGCCACCACAAACCGGAATTAAAAGCGGTGTGGTGTTTACCATGCAGGCGATTGAGTTTGGTAGCGAATAGCCGCATCCTTTTTTATTTTTACAAAATTTGAAGTGAAAATACAGGACGAGGAAAAGTATCCTGTTTACGAGGTTGTAGATGCATTGCGCGAAGCGTTGCATGTTCATCGTAAAGTACTGTTATCTGCTCCGCCTGGTGCCGGAAAAAGTACAATTCTGCCATTGGTACTTGTTAACGAACCCTGGCTCGAAGGCAAGAAAATTATCGTTCTCGAACCGCGTCGGCTGGCAGCTCAATCCATCGCCACACGCATGGCCGAATTGCTGGGCGAAGATCCCGGTGAGACCGTTGGGTACCGCATCCGATTTGCTACACGCATCTCGGCTAAAACGCGCATTGAGGTGGTTACTGAGGGCATCCTCACCCGCATGCTCCAAAGCGACAATGCGCTCGAAGAAGTGGGCCTGGTTATTTTCGACGAATTTCACGAACGCAATCTGCACGCCGATCTTGCCCTGGCGCTCTGCATAGAATCACAGCAGGTGGTTCGCGATGATTTGCGCATCCTCATTATGTCGGCCACGCTAAATCTCGAAGAACTTCAACAACGGCTAGAGGCTCCGGTTATCGAAAGTCGTGGCAGGCAATATCCGATCGATGTACATTACCTCGGCTCTGCTGATGCCGCGTCAATAGCCGAAAGTTTGGCCATACACACGGCATCCATCGTGAAAAAGCATCAGGGCGATGTATTGGCATTTCTCCCCGGTGAAGGTGAAATCCGAAAAGCGGCCGAGGCCCTCGAAAGGAATCTTCCCGAGTTCTCCATTCATCCGCTGTATGCCCAACTGCCTTTAGGTGCGCAACGTGCTGCAATATTACCCGATAGAAACGGACGGCGGAAAATTGTTCTGGCCACATCAATTGCCGAAACAAGTCTTACCATCGAAGGCATTACCATTGTAATCGATAGTGGATTAGGGCGCAGCATGCGGTACGATCCCAATACGGGCATGTCGCAGTTATACACGTACAGCATTTCGCGCGATGCAGCCGATCAGCGTGCAGGACGTGCCGGTCGATTGAGTGCCGGTGTATGCTATCGTATGTGGAGTGCTGCCGACCAATTGCGGTTGGATGCTTTTCGCAAACCCGAAATTCACGAAGCCGATTTATGTCCGCTGGCACTCGAACTTGCAGCCTGGGGAATTGCGAATCCGTCGACATTATTTTGGGTTGATGAACCTCCGCGTGGAAATTATGCTGCAGGCTGTGAGATACTTGAACAATTGGGAGCATTGCGCGAAGGCCGCATCACCTCACACGGTAAGACACTGAATCAAATGCCTTGTCACCCGCGCATTGCGCAGCTTTTGCACGGAGCTTCAGGCCTTTCACAAAAACAATTGGCCTGCGATATTGCTGCGGTTTTGGAAGAGCGCGATCCACTGGGTAAAGATGCAGGAATCGACATCAACCTACGCATTG
>JBKCFX010000483.1:0-2724 GCA_046303595.1 Bacteroidia bacterium | reverse complement strand
GTTTTAAGTGGTGGTGAAAGAGGTCGTTTAGCGCTCTGCAAACTTCTTTTACAGCCTTATAATTTACTTATGCTCGATGAGCCTACCAATCACTTGGATATCCGTTCAAAAGAGATTTTAAAAAAGGCTTTAATGGATTATGAAGGAACATTGATTATTGTTTCTCACGATAGAGATTTTTTAAAAGGTTTATGTACCAAATTGTATGAATTTAGAGAAGGCCAGGTAAATGAACATTTATGCGACATCACCGAATTTATGGAATTACGTAAGCTTGAAAGATTGGCAGAATTAAAATCAACTGTTACCATTAAAGAAGAAGTAAAAAAACCAAAACCGGTAGAAAATATAGATAATCAAGAGAAAGAAAAACAGCAAAAGCAATTAAAAAACAAAATCACAAAACTTGAACAAGAAATAGAGTCTTTGGAGTCTAAAATTGCCGATCTTGATGGAAAACTAAGTGATCCTGTTTTTTATGAAGAAGCCGTTAAAAAAAATAATTTCTTTAACGATTATAATCAGTTAAAAAAAGACCTTGAAACTAAAATGTCCGATTGGGAAAGATGTTGTGAGGAATTGAAGAGTTTATAATGCATAATCAATAAATACAAAATTTTTAAAATTAAAATGGAAAACAGAAGAGTACGAGTTCGATTTGCGCCAAGCCCAACAGGCGGCTTGCACATGGGAGGTGTTCGTGTTGCGTTATTCAATTATTTATTCGCTAAAAAACATGGCGGTGATTTTATTTTAAGAATTGAAGATACCGACCAAACACGTTTTGTTGCAGGTGCGGAAGAATATATTATTAATTCATTAAAATGGTGTGGCATTGAGCCCAACGAGGGAGTTGGCTTTGGTGATGGCAAACATGCGCCTTACCGTCAAAGTGAACGTAAAGCACTTGGCATTTATAAAAAATATGCAGATCAATTAGTTCAATCCGGGCATGCGTATTATGCATTCGATACATCAGAAGAATTAGAAGAAATGCGTAAGCGACTTGAAGCAGCAAAAGTGGCATCACCGCAATACAACGCCATCACGCGCAATTCGATGAAAAATTCGCTTACCCTTCCCGAAGATGAGGTCAAACGAAGACTCGAAGCCGGCGATCCGTATGTTATCCGCATCAAATTGCCACGCCAAGAAGAAGTTCGTTTTCACGATATAATCCGCGGCTGGATAGTGGTGCATACGCAGAATATGGACGATAAAGTATTGTTCAAGTCTGACGGCATGCCGACATACCATCTTGCCAATGTGGTCGACGATTACCTGATGCAGATTACCCATGTTATTCGAGGCGAAGAATGGCTACCTTCTGCCCCACTCCACGTTTTGCTTTATCGCTATTTAGGATGGGAGCATCTCATGCCGCAGTTTGCACATTTACCTTTGTTACTGAAACCAGATGGCAATGGAAAATTATCGAAGCGCGATGGTGACAGACTAGGTTTTCCGGTTGCGCCTTTGAACTGGAAGGATCCAAACAGCGGAGAGATTACCAGCGGTTACCGCGAAAAAGGCTATTATCCGGAAGCGGTATTAAATTTCTTGGCATTGTTGGGATGGAACCCTGGTACAACGCAAGAAATGTTTAGTTTGAAAGAACTCGTTGAAGCATTTTCGCTAGAGCGCGTGAGTAAATCGGGAGCAAAATTCGATTTCGAAAAAGCCAAATGGTTCAACCACCAGTATTTGATGAAGCAGGACGATGCCTCGCTTGCCAAAGAATTCGAAAACTACGTGCGCGAAGCCGGTTATACGCAGACTTTTGATTACATTTTGAAGGTTACGTCGTTGGTTAAGGAGCGTGCACATTTTGCCTCCGAATTAATGGAACATGCTCGATTCTTTTTCGAAGCACCCACAAAATATGATGAACAAGTTTTGCAAAAACGCTGGAAACCCGAGTCGCAGGAAATTATGCAAGGCTGGTGCGATGCATTAAATGCATGCCCTTCTTTTGATGCGCCATCGCTCGAAGCCTCATCCAAGGCTTATTTGGAAAGCAAGGGAATTGGAATTGGTCAGGTTTTACAATTGTTCAGGGTTTTGATTACGGGCGTTGCCGCAGGACCATCTATGTTCGAAGTTTGCGCCTTATTGGGACGAGAGGAAGTTTCAGCACGTTTTCAGAAAGCACTAACATACACTTCATCGCTTTAAGCTAGAATGGTTCGGATTGAACTTAACGGAATTTCGCTACATGCATACCATGGTGTACACCAGATCGAAAAAGATAAAGGGGGCGAATTTCGCATCGATGTTTCGTTCGATTATGATGCTTCTGACGCCATTGCAAGCGACGCAATCGATGAAGCACTCGATTATGAAAAGGTATTTCAGATAGTTCTGCAATGCATGAGTGCACGCAGCGACTTAATCGAAACTGCAGCTTCAAGGATAAAACAACAAATCGAACAGGAGTTTGTTACACTAAAAGACCTGCGCATTAAGCTGTGTAAGCTAAATCCACCGGTATCGGGAAATGTCAGAGAAATTTGCGTTGTAATTTAAAATGGATCAAAATCAAGACAACAACGCGAACGGCAAACGCATCACGAAGATTTGTCCCCAATGCAAACAAGCGTTTGAATGCATAATCAATGAAGGCTGCTGGTGTGAGAAAGTTGTGGTTACGCGCGAAATGCTGAAGCAAATCAGACGGAATTACCTCGATTGTTTGTGCGGATCATGTCTGAAATCATATGGTCC
>JBKCFX010000482.1:0-5809 GCA_046303595.1 Bacteroidia bacterium | reverse complement strand
GAAGATGTAGCCCGCGAAGAACGTGGCGTTGCGTTTGACTTTTCGTTGTATATGCTCGATTTACTCTAGGATTAAGCTATTTTTTTAGTTTTTCTGAAAACGCCTTTCTGAATTTCTCTACCTTAGGTCTAATTACCATACGGCAATAGCCTTGCTCCGGATTTTCGTTGTAGTAGTTCTGATGGTAGTCTTCGGCAACATAAAACTTGCCATCAAATGCTGAAATTTCGGTAACAATGGCTTTGTCGAACGCGCCTGAAGCATCGAGTTTTTGTTTGTAAAATTCAGCAAGCGCTTTCTGTTCCTCGTTTAAATAATAAATTACCGAACGGTATTGACTTCCCACATCGGCACCTTGCCTATTTAATGTTGTAGGATCGTGCGTTTGCCAGAACACCTCGAGCAAGGTTTCGAAATTAATCTTCGATGTATCAAATACTATGCGTGCCACCTCGGCATGCCCTGTTAACCCACTGCATACAGATTTGTAATCCGGATTTATCATTTGACCACCCGTATATCCCGATTGCACTTCGAGTACCCCATCCAGTTCTTGGAAAACAGCCTCTACGCACCAAAAGCATCCGGCTCCTAAAATTGCAGTGTCGTTGCTGGTGTACTTTTCTGCGCTCATAATTTCATTGGTTTTGTTTTGGTGTATTGATTCAGATGCATTGCAAGCTGTTATTTGCAGCGCAATAAAAATCAAAGTAAAGGGCGAAAAATTCGTTTTCATCCAAGAATTAGAACGTTTCAGAATCGGTTTTGTTTTTATTGATCCTGAATGGCTTCTTCCTGATTTAATTGAATCGGTGGCCCCAGTGTGCTTTCATCCAAGTATTTTTGTAATGCATTTAGCCTTTGCTGAGCTTGTCTTTCCCAATCCAACTTGTTAAGCAATCCTGCATAGCGTCCAAAAGGAAGTTCGCAAGGCCACACCGATTTCCAGCGAATCAGACTGCCTGCCGGTGAACTTTCGATCCAGATCGTATCTATGGAAGTTTGATGAATCAAGTTATCCTGAGTGAATCTGCCATTCAATCCACTCGCTATCAGCTCTGCGTCTGCCGTGAATTCAATATTTCTTTTCTTGATTTTATTTTCTTCATCAGGCGACATCCATATCGACCAAGTTTGAGGATTACGCAGCCTAATCAAACATGTATCGCGGTTAACGGAAATTTCGGTAGTGTGCTCAGTAGAATACCGATTCGGTAAAAAAAAAGCAATCGCAAAAAGTGTAGCCAACAGGGCTAAAATTACGCTTGTGATTTTTAATACGAACCGCATAAATTCTATTCGAATGTATGCATTAATTCCGACAAACTACACGCAAGGCAGAAGGTTTAACCGCGAACTCGAGCCGCACCCCCATTTCTGTAGGCTCACCATCAATGTTCACCAGACCTTCTTTTTCCCGCTCGATTGCAAATGTTCTTCCCTGCATGGAGCTTACTAGCGCATTTGCATCAAATTTTCGCTGCAAGGCGTTTAGGGCCAATTTCGGTACCTGCAAAATGGTTGGTTTCTTCACGTCAATCAGTTCCAGCAATCCGTCCATCATATCGGCTTGCGGCGCTATGGTAAAATCGTTCCCAAACTGGCTACCGTTGCACACGGCCGTGAAAAATGATCGCTTCTCAAAAGCGTATTCGCCCGATTGTATTCGATACCACTCAGGCCGATAGTGTGAAAATTCTTTAAGCACAAGACCAACGTAGGTCGATAATCCTCTTCGCTTCGAATTATGAAACTTCCCTGCAATGTGGGCATCAAAACCGATTCCGGCTATATTTATGAAGAAATTATCATTCACCATGCCCGTATCAATTCGATGAAAAACGCCATGCTGCAAGGTATTCAGTGCCTCCGATAATTTAAACGGCATCTTTAACGCCCTAGAGAATCCATTTCCCGAACCCATGGGGATGATGCCCAATGCCGTTTGCGAATTCGTAAGTTGACTTGCTATACAATTGATGGTGCCATCTCCTCCGCAGGCCACGACCACATCAAACGAAGCATCAGCAGCTTGTTTTGCAGCAATCATAGTTTCTTCTGCTGCACGCGTTATGGTAATTTCTGCTTGATGCGTTGATTTATCGATCGCAGTTGCCAATTCACGTACGAAACGATCTTTCCTGATTCCCCCGGAAATCGGATTTACAATGAAAAGTACCTTGCGTTTATCCATTCACCATTAAAAATGAGAGAGAATAACCATCCGCAATTCCTCATTCATTTTTCCATTACCGGCCAGCAATTCTTTACCAAACAGGAAATTATCGCCGCCCGAATAATCGCTTACAAAACCACCCGCCTGCTCTACAATGAAGGCCCCCGCCGCAACATCCCAAGGACTTAGTCCGTATTCGTAGAATGCTTCAAATCGTCCACAGGCCACGTAAGCCAAATCGATGGCTGCAGAACCCAGGCGTCTAACTCCGTGCGATTTACGCAAAAGATCGACAAACAAACGCATCCAATTTTCTAGTTTCCCTGCATCCTTGTACGGAAAGCCGGTTACGAGCAAGGAATCACTCAATTGGCTGTGGTTTGAGACCGAAATTTTTTCGCCATTGCAAAATGCTCCTCTGCCCAAACTGGCGTAAAAACACTCGCTATTGCTCACTTCGTAAATCACCCCGAGTATAGTTTTATTCCGGTATTGCAAGGCAATGCTGATGCTGAAAAGTGGCAGGCCGTGTATGAAATTGGTGGTCCCGTCAATCGGATCAATAATCCACACATAATCGCTTTGAATGAAATCAACGGTGTTTTCTTCGGTGATAAATCCCGAACCGGGTAAAAGTTCTGATAAATGTTTCACCAGAAGAGCTTCCGCGCCTTTATCGACCTGTGTAACGAAATCGTTTTTCCCTTTGATTTCGAAGTTGGGACGCCCAATGCGCGCGCGTTCGGCAAGAATATATTCGCCGGTTTGTTTGCTGATTTCGCAAACCTTTGTGCAAAGAGCCTCAATTTCTATTTCTGGCATCATGCCCGACTAATTTTAGCTTTGTTGATGGAATACCGAACGCCGAAAATTCCGATGATGATGAGGAGCGACGAGATGATTTGTGCCTGTGTTACCTGAAAACTGCCGAAGGTGTAAAGCGAATTCACGCGAATCTGCTCAATGAGAAAACGTTCGGCACCATTCATAATTAAGTAGATGCTGAAAAGCAGTCCGGGAACCTGAATGCGTTTGCGTATGCTCCAGAGTATGGCAAACAACACGGCTGCCATAAGAAATTCGTAGAACGATGTTGGGAAAACGGGTTCGGGCAATTCGTGGCACCAGCGTCCAACACAACCCGGAATTGGAATGCCCTCGTTATTAACATTGTGCGGAAATTTAAACGACCACATCCAATCGGGCAAGCCACTCATCCAACTAGGCTTCGGTGCGACATTAACGATACCCCAATCGCCATCGCCCGAAAGCTGGCAACCCAAGCGGCCAACGCCATATGAAAGCATCAAAGCCGGAGACGCCGCATCGCACAAATGCCAGGCATTAATGCCATTTTTTCGGCCGTAACGAATAATCAGAAAAGCGGCCACAATCAAGCCGCCATAAAAAGTAAGTCCCGAGAACGAAAACAAGGCACCGATCGGATCGGCGAAGAATTCGGCCGGATTCTCGAGGTTGTGAAATAGCTTCGCACCTAAAATTCCTCCAACCACGCCCAGCATTATAATATTCCCTAGATGATCTTCTGCATTCACTTTCTCTTCAATTGTCTTAGGCTGAGGCAAAAGCGTTTTCTTCACCTCGAAATACCTCCAATAAGCAAGCATTGCGGCGCCCAAAACACCACCAAGGAAACTGCCCTCAAACGATAAGAGCATAGCTTGTGGATTGTCGGCAAACACGGCATAATTTGAAATCAGATAGACCAATTTATATCCGATAAAAAATCCGCCAATGGCATTGTAAACATAGTCCATCGGATTGGCCGGAGCTCCAACGGTGCGCTTGCGTGTTTGGGGCTGGATAAGTCCTTCGCTTTGTTTTCGTTTCAATTCCTTGCCCAGGAGGTAGGCCGCAACACCAAAAGCAAGGGCAACAAAAAAACCGAAAGTCTGAATTGGCAGCTTCAGGTCTATACCAATGGATTTTAAAAATTCAGAAACAGTGGGATACATTGACGAATTTTATGCAGTATGTATAAGTTCAGCACATTGAACGATGCCTTCTGAGTCAACATCCAGAAGTTTTACTTCAGAAATGGTGTTTATAAGTTTACTGTTCCAAGGGGTGCGCACTTTGATGTAATTATCGGTGAATCCAAACATCGAATCGCCGTGTTGCTCTGCTTCCCAAAGCACGTTGCGTTCGGTTCCGAGTTGCGATCTGTAAAACGCCTGTTTCTTTTTTTCCGACAGAATTCGGAGCATTTCGCTACGTTGTGCACGATCTTTTCCGTCGACCGCATCGGGCATTGATGCCGCAAGCGTATTGTCGCGTTCGGAGTAGGTAAACACGTGCAAATATGAAATTGGCAAATCTACGAGGTACTGATACGTTTCACGAAAATCGGCATCCGTTTCTCCGGGAAATCCAACAATCACATCTACACCAATGCATGCATCGGGCATTGCAGCCCGGATGGCATCAACACGGCGGGTGTATAAATCGCGCTGGTAACGTCGACGCATGAGACGTAAAATGCGATCACTTCCCGATTGCAGCGGTATATGGAAGTGCGGTACGAACTTAGTGGAAGAAGCGCAGAACGAAATTATTTCATCGCTGAGCAGATTGGGTTCTATGGAAGAAATTCTGAAACGCTGCACGCCATCGAGTTGTTCGAGGTTGCGAATAAGCGCATAGAACGATTCCCCTTGCTTGCGACCAAAATCACCCGTATTCACGCCGGTTAATACAATTTCGGATGGGTTGTTTTGCTGGATGATTTTTCGAGCCTGCTCAATAGTTTCGGCTACAGTTGTGCTGCGACTTGCTCCGCGTGCAAGCGGAATGGTGCAGAAGGAGCACGAATAATCACAACCATCCTGAACTTTAAAGAAAGTTCGTGTACGATCATCTTTTGAAAAAGAAGGCACGAATTTATTTACTTCGGCGATAGAGCAGGCGTGGATCTCTGTCTCGGTTCGCTTTTGGAAATTGTTGATGTATTCCGGAAGATTGAATTTTTCGGAAGCACCCAATACCAAATCTACACCCGGAATCTGAGCTATTTCCTGCGGCTTCAATTGGGCATAACAGCCAATGATTGCAATAAAAGCTTGAGGCGAAACACGTAAGGCTCTGTTTACCAAACTGCGACACTTTTTATCTGCATTTTCGGTTACCGAGCAGGTATTGATTACATATACGTCCGGCACATCATCAAATTCAACCCGACAATATCCTTTCTCGTTGAACGACCGCGCTATGGTCGATGTTTCTGAAAAATTCAGCTTACATCCTAGGGTGTAAAAACAAACTTTCGGCTGATTCATTACGCTTTCGACGGGCAAATGTAGCAATTATTTAAGCCTTAAACGGCTCGTCTTAAAAAATTGAATGCGAAAAATAAATTTTAATGTCTGATATTGTGTTTTTTACGAAAGTCGCACCTGGGCATTTGGCTTTAAGCTCTTGCGTGAAAGATGAATTAAATTACCTTTGCAGTCCAATTTCAAAAATGGCCCGTTCGTCTAGGGGTTAGGACACAAGATTTTCATTCTTGTAACAGGGGTTCGATTCCCCTACGGGCTACTAAAAAAGAATAAAAGCGATGGCAAATCATCAGTCTGCAATGAAGCGAATCCGTTCAAGCGAAACGAAGCGTTTGAC
>JBKCFX010000481.1:0-4102 GCA_046303595.1 Bacteroidia bacterium | reverse complement strand
TGGTATCAATATCATAATAAATTACGTGATTGCCCTCTAAGGCAGTTTGCGAACAAAATGTACCCGCCGGCCCATTTGTGATCCCTATACCCGACCATAAACCGCCAACAGGGAAAACCGGCAACAAATTAAAGCAAGGATCATCTAAACAGCGGAAGGTATCAATGCCTGCATCCAAATCCGGTAAAGGAAAAATAACCACCTCACTCGTGTCCCAGGTTTGGCAGGAGCCGGTACCCACCGTAAACACCGCCATAAAGGTATCGGCCTGTGCAAGGACCAAATTGCCATCGCTTTGCAACCATGAAGGATTTTGAATATCTGTCCAGCTGCCATTAGCCGGCAACCCATTAAGTTGAGCCGTATCGGAAGCACTAAAGCAAAACGAAACATCCGGTCCTGCATCGGCATCCACCGGCGACACAACCTCTAAATAAACCGTGTCTGAGTTAACACATTGGTTATTATCTGTGAATGTATAAGCGGCTTTAAACCAACCATTGTTTTGAGGGATAAAACCTGCAGTGTCCAGTGCTCCTTCGAGGTTAAAATCGAAATTAATTTCGTTGCCCGTCCAAATCCCTCCCACTGGGCTTGCTGTCAACATAGTATTAAACGGTGTTAAACAAACCGAAATAGAATCATCCATTACAGAAACCGGCGTTAATACATTAACAGTAACTAATAAACTATCGGTATTGCTGCAGCCTGTTGCCGTTTCGGTATAGGTATAATAGGAGTAAAAATTACCTCCCCCACTAATGAGTGCATCAAAAACACCTTGTGTGGCATCACTGACGCCTTGACCGGTCCATTGCCAAGTTCCATTTATAACAGGGCTCTCGCCCGAAAAGCTAAAAGGCGGGGAGTTCACGCAAATAGAAGTGTCAGCACCCGCTTCAACAACAGGTAATGGATTTACGGTAATAACCATTGAATCGGTAACAGCACAAGTGCCGCTTCCGGTTGTATAATACAAGGTAAAATCACCCAAAACTGTTGCCGTAAAGGTGCCATCCTGCGCCACCTGTGTATCGCCACTCCAAGTTCCACCACTTGGACTTTGGCCCGAAAAAACGAACGGATCATAGGTAATACAAACACTGGTGTCGTTACCGGCGTTTACTATGTCTGGGTTATTGGCCGTCACTATTATGGTATCGACATTGGTGCAACCGGTAGAATTTTCAGTAAACGAATAAAAGATATTCTCTTGCCCTGGAGCCACAGGCACATAGCTGCCGTTATTTACCCCAACCCCCGTCCAGGTTCCTCCGGCCGGCAAAGCTCCTTGTAAAACAGTGGGAATGGGTGTAAAACAAACCGTAAAATCGGGGCCGGCATCAACAACCGGCAATTGATTTACCTGAACCGTAATTTGAGTTTGATTGGTGCAGCCTACGGCATCAGTAACGACAACAGTATACGTTTCACTGGTATCGGGAAAAGCAAAAACCGTGGCGCTTGTTTCGTCCGACAAACTATCCGAAGGATTCCATAAATACGTGTAAGAGCCGCCTGTGCCACTGCTTGCTGTTAATTGTAAACTAATAGAGTCGCGCGCGCAGATGGTTCCGCCTTGTCCCTGAACCTCAGGGAGCTGAAGCGTATGAATTTGTACTGTATCGCTCACGGCACAAGTTCCCACACCTACAGTGTAAGATAGACTGGAAACCCCCACCTGCGAAGGCGAAAATTCTCCCGAAGGAGTTATTTGGGTGCTTCCTGCCCAGGTACCACCAGCGGGTTGACCTTGCAATTGGATATTTGCTGCGTTTAAACAAATAGAATCGTTGAGCCCTGCATTAACATTTCCGGGATCAGTAACCGTAATAAATAATGAATCTTCATTAATACAACCGTTATTATCAGTATAACTATATGTGAGCATAAACGTACCCAATCCTGTGGGTATAAATGCACCTGATGTATTAACACCAGTGCCAGACCAAGTGCCGTTTGTGGGCGAAAATCCTGCCAATTGGGTGGTGGTTGGCGTGTTACAAACCGATAGGTCAGTGCCTGCTTCGACCTCTGGAAGAGGATGCACTACCACATCAACCTGAGCAGTGCCCGTGCATTGATTGGCATCACTAACCGTAACGGTATACATCGCAGAGCTGTTAGTGTCTGCCGTAACTGTTGCACCTATTGTAGCACTTAATCCACCTGCTGGGCTCCATGTGTATTGATAAGGTGCCAATCCGCCAGATGCTGAAGCCTGCAGTTGAGCATTTAAACCAATACAATAACTCACATCAGCAGCTTGCGCGATGGGTAATTCTAAAACCGTAATTATTACATCATCCGTAACCGCACAGTTACCTGTGCCAAAATTGTAGGTTAATGTAAATGAACCCACTGAAGCAGGCGTAAAAATACCATCTGAACTTACTCCTGTGCCGCTCCACGATCCTCCCGTTGGCGTTCCGGTTAAATTCAATGGTGAACTATTTTGACATACACTTTGATCCGTACCTGCATTGGCAGGTGTGGGATTCGTTACGTTAAGCACCACCTGATCGGTGGCCGAACATCCATTTTGTGTTACTGTGTAAGTTAAAGTCACCACACCAACTCCGCTTGGGGTAAAAACACCGTCGGTGGTTACACCCGTTCCACTCCATGTTCCGCCTTGGGGACTAAAGCCTGTTAATGTATAAGGATTGGGCGTATTACACACACCTACATCTGCACCTGCATTTAATGTAGGTAAAGGAGTAACGGTAACTATTGACTGACCCGTTGATGTGCAGGTGTTCGCAGAGGTTATGGTTACTGTGTAAGAGCTAGTGGTAGTCGGATTGGCGGTAACACTGGCACCCGTTGTGGCCGAAAGTCCTGTAGAGGGGCTCCAGCTATATGTGTAAGGGGCGGCAGCTCCACTGCCATTGGCCGTTAGCGTAGTATCTTGACCCGCACAAATCGTTGCATCGGCCACCGTTACACTCGGCAGTGCCAGTACCGTTATTATTACATCATCCGAAACCGCACAATTACCTGTGCCAACGCTATATGTTAGGGTAAACGTTCCTACACTCGATGGTGTAAATACCCCTCCCGATGTAACACCTGTGCCACTCCAAGTACCGTTTGCCGGCGTTGCTGTTAAATTAATAGGCGCTGAGTTTAAACATACACTTTGGTCTACACCTGCATTGGCAGCTGTGGGATTGGCTACGGTGAGTACCACCTGATCAGTGGCCGTGCATCCGTTTTGTGTAACTGTATATGTTAACGTTACCGTGCCCACACCACTCGGAGTAAACACGCCCCCATTTGTTACACCCGTTCCGCTCCAAGTACCCCCTGTTGGACTAAACCCCGTTAATGTGTACGGATTGGGAGTATTACACACATTGGCATCGGGACCTGCATTTACTGTTGGCAAGGGCGTAACCGTTACCGTAGCCTGATCGGTTGATGTGCAGGTATTGGCTGATGTTATGGTAACCGTATACGTTTGTGTGGACGTCGGATTGGCCGTAACACTGGCACCCGTTGTGGCCGAAAGTCCTGTAGTGGGGCTCCAGCTATACGTGTAGGGAGTGGTGGCTCCGCTGCCATTGGCCGTTAGGGTAGTATTTTGACCCGCACAAATCGTTGCATCGGCCACCGTTACACTCGGCAGTGCCAGTACCGTTATTACCTTGGTGTCTGTTACTGCACAATTACCTGTGCCAACACTATATGTTAGGGTAAACGTTCCTACACTCGATGGTGTAAATAACCCTCCCGATGTAACACCCGTGCCACTCCAAGTACCGTTTGCCGGCGTTGCTGTTAAATTAAGAGGCGCTGAGTTTAAACATACACTTTGGTCTGCACCTGCATTGGCAGCTGTGGGATTGGCTACGGTGAGTACCACCTGATCAGTGGCCGTGCATCCGTTTTGTGTAACTGTATATGTTAACGTTACAGTGCCCACACCGTTGGGTGTGAAATTATTTCCTGAAATATTTGGCGAACCTGTCCAAGTACCACCAGCTGGGGAAAACCCCGTTAATGTGTATGGATTGGGAGTATTACACACATTGGCATCGGGACCTGCATTTACTGTTGGCAAGGGCGTAACCGTTACCGTAGCCTGATCAGTTGATGT
>JBKCFX010000480.1:0-5219 GCA_046303595.1 Bacteroidia bacterium | reverse complement strand
TCCTTTTTGATAGAGCGCATAGTCATTCTCTGCCTGCTTAAGTTGTATGGCTTTCTCATAACTATCCATCGCCCCGCCGTAATCGCCCTTCATAAAGTAACAATCGCCGCTTCGAACAAAGGCATCGGCTGCTATTTTTACTTCCTCGGGTGCATATTTGGCGGTGTATTTCCTGAACCACACCAAGGCATTGGTATACTCTTTCTGTTTGAAAAACGCATACCCGAGGTTGTAATTGGCACGATTAAAAATCTTTTGGTTAAAGGCATTCAATCCATAGATAAACGATTCGTACCCTTTTGCCGATTCGGCATATTTACCCGAACGGTAGAGAGCTTCGGCTTTCCAGTAATTTGCTTGTGCACTTAATTCTTTGTTTTCGGGGAAGGCAAGCGAGCGATCGAAATGCGCGATGGCTTCGCTGTTGTTTTTATCGTTCAGCAATTCGAGCGCGCGGTAATACGCAACCCGTTGGTAGGCTTCCTTCAGCGCCTTATTTTTATTCTTTATCCGGTCGAGCGATTGCAGCGCCACGCGGTAATTTTTGGTAGACATATAAATGCTGGCCAAGAACGAATTGGCTTCATCCATGCGCTTACTGTTTGGATACGCGTTCATATAATCTTGTAAGGCGCGCACTGCCTCGTCGTAGGGGTCTGATCCAAGTTCATAAGCCAGTTTGGCATAGTCGAATAGCGCCTGTTCCTTGAGCAGGGTATCAAACGAAGTTTTGGCGGCTTCGCCCCACGAATTGCGCGCGAATTTCTTCTGTCCGCTTTTGAGCTGGCAATATCCCAAATGGTACCAAGCATTTTGTCCCAGTGCATCCTCGTTTCCACAGGCTTTTTCGAAGGGTTCGATGGCTTTATCGAATGCGCCGATTTTGAAATACGTAAAGCCTAACTGATAATAATCGTCGCGACTCAAATCGCTTTTACTTTCATCGCGATACCGTTCGAGGTAGGGGAGTGCTTCCTTGTAGCGGTCGGTATTGTAGTACGATTCGCCGATTAGGCGCGCAATCTCGGGTTTGCGTTTACTTTGGGTGGTATCGAGCACAGATTGAGCGTAGGTAATTACCTTGTCGTATTTCTTTTGAAGGAAATAAATCTGCGAAATGTAAAATGGCACAATACGTCCGAAAGTCTCATCTTGACTTAGCTTGTTGAAATGCTCCAATGCAGATTCGAAATTCTCTTGATGGTACTGGATGTGTGCGTAATAGTACGTTGCAGTTGATGCATAATCGGAACTGCCATCTTTAACCATGGCCAATTCTGCCAATGCCCGATCGAAATTATCGAGCTTGAAATAGGTGTAGCCCAGTTTGAAATGGAATTCATCCTTGTCGTCCTCGGCTAGCAATTCGGGGTCAACCTGCCGAAACCACTGCTCGGCTTTCTTGTACTTTTTATCGCGGAAAAAGAATCGCCCAAGCTGGTACCAAGCTTCTTTCACCAACGGACTTTCGGGATGCTCGGCGATGAATTTGGTAAGCAGGAATTCGGCATCGGGATTGAACAATTCGACCGCACACAATGCAGCATAGTATTGCGCTGCTTTGGCCGCTTCGTTGTTTTTGGGTTGGGATGCATTCAGAAAATAATCATATTTCTTCTGAGCAGCAGCATATTTTTCTTTGTCGAACAATTCGGTTGCGCCGCGGTATTCTACGCCCTGATCCCACCAGATTGGAGATTGTTGGGCATTTAATACGGCATGAATCAGACAAAACAGCAGGAGAGCCGGTTTTCGCATGGATACACGTTTTCAAAGAGTAAAATTACGTGGTCGATATGCTTTGCTGATTGGTTTAGATTTTAATTATGAACGGATAAATGTTCATTTGAATTGTGCAGCGAACAAACTTAAACTTAGTTCGAATTCTTGCTGTTGCTCGCTTTTGCTTTTAGGTAGGTTCGAATTACCGGTATTGCTGTAAGAATGATCAATCCGAGAATGATATAACCCAGATAATGCTCGGCATCGGGCCAAATTCTTCCCAAAAAATACCCAAGGCTAACAAGCGATCCCACCCAAGCGGCAGCACCTGCAACATTGGCCAACATAAATGTTCCGAATGGCATCTTTACAATTCCTGCTACAATTGGTGCAAAGGTGCGAACAACCGGTAGAAAGCGTCCAATTATTAGGGTTCTGATTCCGTAATGCTGATAATACTGCTCAGCTATGGCAATGTGGTTTTTACGAAAGAAAAATGTGTCTTTTCGTTTATACAGATTTCGACCGGCCTTGTTTCCAAAATAGTACCCGAAGGCGCTTCCCAGAACGGCCGATCCGAATATGCCGGTGATTACCAGCGCAAAAGGGTGTTCAAGCACTCCGGTGGCGGTTAACAAGCCTGCTGTAAACATGAGCGAATCGCCCGGGAGAAAGAAACCGAAGAACAATCCATTTTCAATGAAAACAACCGACAATAGAAAAATTAATCCACCATAGCGAATGATGTTTTCAGGCTGAAAAAACGTAAAAAACTGTTGGATTACTTCCCAAATTTCCTGCATGGCGAATCACCGAATTTAATGTATCAAGCCTGCCGCAAATTAGCGTTAAAATTTGAGGATGGCAGGGCGTTTTGGAAAATTAACATTCGCTCCTATTTATAAAAAAGCACTTTCGACCAAAACTCGCCCCGATCACGAACCCCAAATGCCTGCACCTCTGCTTTGCCCGACGCATAAAACATCAACTTGAAAAACCCCGTTTGCTGGTCGTCCATGAAATGTGCCGGATAGCGATACCGTAAAATCGGACTCAATTTCGCACCACTGCCACTCACAAAGTAATGCGTCTGTTGGTCCGAAAAGTATTGCATGTTGTGCTCGTGGCCGGAAATGTAAATGCTTTGTGGGTGTTTACTCAGAATTTTTCTCAAGTCACGTCTCAGTCTGTTGTAACGCGGTTGATGTATATCCTGCGCAAAGTACCGGTCTAGGCCAAATATTCCTAACAAACGAAGCGGTGTATAGGTAAACAAAAAACGAAATGGCTCTTTACGCTGCCCATGTTTGCCGTTCGTAAAAACAGGATGATGCCCCGCAACAACAACAAATTTATTCTGCTGTTCGGCTACCCGCAAAAGTTTGTCGAGTTCCTCAAGTGCAGCCTCCGATGTTGCTTGTATACTTTCGTCGCCATGATCAACTTTTCGAAATAAACCATGCTGCAGCCACCATTGGGTGTCGAGCAGAATAAGTGAAACCCGAGGATGCAATTCACGCAATTCAGGACCGGGTGATCCGGGTTTGGCAAAGTAAACTGTACCGGAATTTTTCAGGATTGAATTTCCTGTTGTAAAGGAATTGGCCAATTCAGCTTGTTGTTTTACGGCCTTTAGTCCAGAAGCCTTTCCGGCAGACCAGTCGTGGTTGCCCGGAATAATATTCAAATTTCCTCTGTAGGTGCTAAACAGTTCGAGCTGCGCAGTAAGGATGCGTTCCGAGCGTGTTTTGCCTGATCCGTTTTCGATCCCGGCCGGATAAATATTGTCGCCCAATAGAACAACCGAGCTTTTGGGATTGTCGATTGCTTCAAATGCCAGTAAAAAGAGTGCTTCCGAAGGAATGGTGTCTTTTCCCGTATCGCCGGTGAAAAATAGCGTGTGCAGTAATGTATCCTGCTGCGCGTGCAGAATTGATGATAAGAAGAGCGCAAATAGAACAATGCGTTGCACGGCGTAAATGTACTACGAATAATTGTGAACCATAATAAGCCAAGGCAGGGCGGGCATCGAATATTGGTTAAATTTGCCATTCGCTATGTTGGCAAAAGGAAATTCCTTTTTCGGGAAACTAGTTTTAGGTCTGAATATCGCTGCGGGGGTGGGACTGCTTTTTTCATACCTCGCATTGTACATCTCGCCCGAGTATTTCTGGATGTTGGCATTTATGGGATTGGGATTCCCTTTCCTCTACCTGCTCAATGTGCTGTTTGTGTTTTACTGGTTCGTGGTGCGCCGGAAATATGCGCTGATTTCGGGAGTATTACTTCTGTTTGGAATCGGAAAAATTAGCACCATCTACCAATTCAATAAACCCACCTCGCGCGAAACCATTCTGGAATACAAAACTGCCGATTCGGCTGTGCATGTGCTTTCGTATAATGTGCGCTTGTTCGATTTGTACAACTGGACCGACAACAAACGCACGCGCAATAAAATCATGGATGTCATCCGAAAGGAGCAGGCCGATATCATTTGTTTTCAGGAGTTTTTTTACGACGACACCCGGAAATTCAACACGCTCGATACATTGCTCCAAATTCAGCCTGCACGATTCAAACACGTTGAGAACACCGCTACCGTGAAAGAAGTAAACCACTGGGGCATAGCAACACTGTCGCGCTACCCGATTCTGAATCGCGGCATCATTCCGTTTAAAGACAGCACCGATAACATTTCGATTTATACCGATGTGCGGATTTACGGCGATACGGTGCGCATTTACAACCTGCACCTCGAGTCGAGTCGGTTCCGCAAAAAAGATTACGAAGCACTGAAAACGTTTACCGGGATCGAAGACCAGACTAATCTCGACGGGCCTCAGCTAATCATCGAGCGCATGCGTAGAGCCTTCATTCGGCGGGCCCGCCAGACCGACGAGATCCGAAAGCATATTGAATCCTGTCCGCATCCCATTATTTTGTGCGGCGATTTCAACGATACCCCTAACTCGTATACTTACCATCAACTTGCCAAGAATCTGAATGATGCCTTTCACGAAGTTGGTTCGGGCATGGGAACAACCTATATCGGCACGATTCCCTTTTTACGCATCGATTATGTTTTGTATTCGCCAGAATATTTCACACCGCTTTTCTTCCGTATAATCCCTAAAAAACTGAGCGATCATTACCCGATTTCGAGTGCGTTGCGGTATGGGAAGGTGAAATAGTTATTCTCCGCGTGGATGGGCCTTTTTATACACCTCACGTAGTTTCTCAATCGAATTGTGTGTGTATACCTGCGTAGCACTCAGGTTGGCATGGCCCAGAATTTCCTTAATTGAATTCAAGTCGGCACCTTTGTTCAGCATTTCGGTGGCAAAGCTGTGGCGAAGTACGTGTGGACTGCGTTTCGATTGCGTACTAATGAGACTGAGGTATTTGCGTACTATGCGGTAAAT
The DNA here is from genome assembly GCA_046303595.1 of Bacteroidia bacterium. Lineage (GTDB taxonomy): Bacteria > Bacteroidota > Bacteroidia > M30B66 > M30B66 > CAMCXT01. The sequence continues at coordinate 75 of JBKCFX010000480.1, read as the reverse complement.
TTTTTCGGGATATAAGACCTGACCTTTTGCGTCGAGAAAAAGTACATTCGACTCGTTCAGGCTGATGTGTTCCCG
>JBKCFX010000479.1:0-2876 GCA_046303595.1 Bacteroidia bacterium | reverse complement strand
ACGTTTTTTTTTGGGCACTTTTTCGGATGCTTTGGATTCGTTAGTGTCAGCATCCGCTTTCAGCCTATTATTTTTTCCGGACATACCCATGATTTCATAAACAAAATTCGGGAAATAAGAACGGAATAAGCAGGCCGAGAGTATACGTTTTCAGCCTTTTTTCAACAAATCTATCGACCGCCAAACATGCGCATCAACTCTTCCTGCGTCGTTCTTTTATAATCGGTCGGAATCTCAAATTTGGTATCGTCTACAGGTTGCTTAACTACTTTATTTGCTGTAAACTGCATCGAAAAGCCTTGCTGTGAAATGCTGTATTCGAGCATTGATCCTTCAATAGAAGCAAAGGGTCCCTGAACATGTTTGTTGCCTATTTTGATATCGTTGGTATACCACACATTCAATGCAGTTTCTTTCGCAGTTGTTGTATCGGTAAATGTTACAACCGCCTTCTGACAAGGATATCCGGCAATGGTTTTTTGCTCACCGGTCTGATTAACGGCCACCTTCATTTTTTCTTGTTGCTTTTTAATGAGTTCATCGTTAGTTCCCGATTCAATAGCGTATTTCTGTCCCATCATGTCCATGAGCGTTACCGAACTTCCCGATTTACCATCGGTAATCGACGCACTTTTCATTCCCATCGCCATATCCATCTCCATGCGTATGTTCCCATTTTTTACATACATCGCAGATTTTTTGGGCAGCATCATGCTCATCCGCGGATCGCTTGCACCTTCATTTTTTATTTCAAAATCGATGCGTCCTTCAAAGTCTTGAGCGTTTAAACCGGCGAATACGCTCAATACGAAAAATATAACAGTTTGTATGCGTACTAACGATAGTGTTGTTTTCATATGGCAAATTAACGAATTCGATAGCGAATAATATAAATATCAAATTTCTGAAATCCGGTTTTTCAATGCTTTAATTTCTTCATCATTGGGATAGGCTTTTTCCAAACGCAGCATGTATTTTTGGGCTTCGGATGTGCGGCCATTGTAAAGTTCCAATCCAACGAGGTTAATAAGCGCCTGCTTATAATCGGGATCAAGTTGCAGCGCCTTGGTATACATTGTTTTTGCCGATTGACCGTCGCCATGCATTAAAAGGCAGTACCCGTAATTGCAGAAGGCCGGGGCATAAAATGGTGCTTCGCGGCACAGTGCAGCGAATTCTTTTTCGGCCTCTTTAATCTTACCAAGTTGCATGAGGCAAGCTCCGTATTTGTTGCGAAATTCAAAATGCAGTGGTGCCAATGTGCAGGCCTTTTCAAAAAATGGGAGTGCATCGGCAGGCAAGCCTTGTGCTGTAAAACTTTCGGCTACACGGTAAGCCGCCCAAGCATCCTCGTTGTTCTTAGATTTTTTACTCAAAAGGGAGAGTAGTTCTGCGCGGCCGTATTGCGTTGCCAGCGAGCTTACCTTGGCATAATCCTTCCCTGCAAAGGCGTGCGCCAGTGAAAGACGGATATCTGATTTGAATTGTGTCTCACCGCGGCGTTTTAGCAAGGCTTCGGCAGAGTCGAGTAGGTACGATTTGCCCGGATCAAATTTCTCGAACTGCTGGATGTAGGCAATAATTCGACTCCGTTCATCGGGCGATGTATTGTTGATGCATTGCAGGCCTCTGAAGCTCTCGGCTGTTTTTTGAACCGATTTCGATGGGTTCATTTTCGGATTAGGCCGAATATAATGGTCGTGGACTGTAACATGCGGAATGTCGATGGAACCGCTCACAGGCATATGACACGACACGCAATTGTTGCCGGCAGCATCAATCTTAGAAGGCGTTTCGCTGCAGGCACTTACTTTCTGTGCTGCATGACAACTCGAGCATTTGGAATTAAACGGTTCATCGCCCTGTTTACGCACACTCACATGCGGATTGTGACAGGTAACACAGGTCATGGCATTTTTATAGGGCCGTAGTGATTTCGAATCGCCGTGTTTATCGGCCATCACCTTGAAGCAGGCACTCTGTTTGAGGCGATCGGCATGCGAAGCCATGATAAATTCCGATTCGTCGCCCTCATAGCGTGGAAGATAAACATCAATTACGTCGCTAAGCTTCATGCCCGGTTTGAAATCGAGGAACGATTTGCCTTCCTTCAGTACCGCATTTCCTTGCAGATGGCAGCGCTGGCATACGTCAAACTGCAAGTCAACCGACAATTTACCCGGATTAACGATGCTGTAATCGATGTACTTGCTGGTGTCGATGAAGTTTCCAGCCTGTTTTTCGCGCACGTGAATGCTACCCGGTCCATGGCAACGTTCGCAGTCAATACCTTCAGGGATTTTAAGAAATTTGTTCTCCGAACCTTCTGCAAAAGCCGGTTGTGCATTGTGGCAGGCCATGCATTCGAGGCCAATTTGGCGGGTAAAGCGCGAATTGAATCCGTTCTCAAAGCCGGGCGGCAAATCCCAGATGCCTTTTTGCGTGTAGTAGGTGAGGGGCGCCTGAAAAACATAGCCATTCGACGCGAACAAATGCGAATTTGTATGGTGTCCCGAGCCAATGATATACTGAATTGCTTGGATGCGCTTGTGGATGGTATCTTTTCCGCTTAATCTAAACTCTTTAATGCAGAGTGTATCTTCAGAAAAATAAGGCTGGTAGTATAGGTCGAGGGTAGCATCGTAAATGGTCGTTTTTCCCTCGAATCGCCCTGCAGATTTTAACTTGGTTGCAAGACCAAACGAATGTCCCATGCCGGTTTCGAGATATGAGTTGTGTGCACCTGCATGGCACGAGAGGCAAACCTGCTTACCAACGTACCGAACCGAATCGTGAAGGTTTAGGTATGTTGTGGCATTCTCGGTAGTTTTTTCTGCAGAAGTGCAGTAAAACCCGAAAAGGGCGATTGATAGCAC
>JBKCFX010000478.1:0-1824 GCA_046303595.1 Bacteroidia bacterium | reverse complement strand
TTGAAATCCGGGGCTATGGTTACGGGAATTTATATCTATTTCCGGCCTAAAGTCCGATTGGGGCTTCTTTCAACTTTCCCCTTTCAACTTTCCCCTTTCAACTTTTCACTTTCAACTTTTCACTTTCAACTCACCCTCAATCCCTGAGGCAACGCACAGAGAAACCGGCTTCCTTAACGACGTTGCTCCTGCCCGCACCGCCATCGCTGTATCCCAGTGCGCGGTCCCAGGCGTCGCCGGTATCGCTCTCAGTAGAACTCCACCAGAAACCGACGTCGCCTACGTTACCGAATGGTCCACCGCCGCGGTTGCCGGCCGGAAGACCTGAGAAACCGCTCTCGTTGGAAGCATCTTGGTTTGGACTAAGCCAATACTGCAATCCAGTGCTTTTAAGCTTGCCTCCTGCCACGTTAGGATAATTATTACCTCCATCGGCATTGGGGTCTAAATAGTTTATTAAAACGCTCCATTCGGCATCGATAGGCACATGCCAACCCGTTGGGCATACATTGCGCGGGTCGGCCACTGCATACCAATTGTAAAGCTTGCCATATGGGCAATCGTATTGGTTGTCGTTATTATAATAGCACCAGGCACCTGTAGTTAAACCACCCCATTGCGCATTGTCGGTTACATTGGCTATAGAATTGCCGTTTCGGTAAATGGTGGTTTTAAGGTTTTCGGCCATCCATTCCTGCGTACCAATTACAATGGTTTTGTAAACATTGCCCTGCTGGTCGGTCATGCTACCGTATGTTTTGTCGGGGTTGTGTACGTTCGTTGCGCCGCAGCTGTGGGCAGTAATGCCGGTTTGGCCGCCGCCACCAGTGTTTGCTGCGCTAATGCCCGGTATAATTACAAAACCGCCGTTTTGTAAAAACAGCGTATCGCCGGTGGCAGATACAGAAAGGTTTTGGTCGTCGCTGGCAGGGTTACCCGAAGGGCCTTGCAAAGAGGCTAAAAAATCAACTTCACTTCCAGAATTGCCTGCATTTAACCAAATTTGATATGCTGACAATCCGTTTTGGCCATTAGTTCCATTTTGCCCTGCAGGGCCTTGTGGTCCCGTTGCACCCTGTGGACCAGCGGGGCCTTGTGGGCCGGGTGTGTTGTTTCCTGCCGTGGCGGCATACAAAGCATACGGCACACTCATCAATTGGGTGGTGTTGGTTATGGTGTAATTGCTGCCGCCGCTTAGATCGGTTTCGGTTTTAACGAAATATGGCCCGTTGGCCCAGTTGATGTTCGCAAAATTGCCACTCAGCACCGTGCCGCCGCCAATTTCGAGCGTGGCCAAGCCATTGGCATTGGTAAGCGGGTTATGCGTTTCGGTATACACCACTGCACCGTTGGCACTGCCCTGCAAAACAGAGATTTTTATGCCCACGCTTTGGTTCGCAACAAGCTGGTTGCCCGCATTGCGAATTACGCTTTGGCAGGAGAATTTTTGAGGCGATTGGGCTGTAGCAGAATAGGTAATAAGAGAAAATAAAAGGAGGCTAAGGAGGGTTTTCATACGTATAAAAATATGTGGCAAGTTAATGCCATCTATTGAAAATCAAAATTGGATGGGTTAGTTTCCAGCATCATTCTCCGAGTCTTTAGTCAGAACAATTACCAACGGCTTTAATAAATTGGTGTGCATTGGCTCAACTGGCTGCGAAGCATAGCGGGGCAAAAGGTATTGCATAAACCGCTCTAAAATTCTCAAGCGTTCTGCGCTGTCAAGCTAGTCGAAATCGTCTTGCAATTACTGAATAGTCCGCTCAACAAATGCCTTTACAGCTTCCCGCATTTCAGCGGTTGTTTTGTTTGGTGTTCCCT
>JBKCFX010000477.1:0-2898 GCA_046303595.1 Bacteroidia bacterium | reverse complement strand
CGATTACCGCGGAGCTGCAAGTCCGGCTAATGATTTTACAATTTGTATTACCAATTTGGTTACGCCAACCAATGACAATTGCATTAGCGCAACGGCAATTCCAACTTTACCAGCAGGTGAGGCAACGTTTACTTACTTCAGCACAGCGTCTGCAACCCAATCTCAAGCAGGCTGCGTCGGTAATGCAAACGACGATGTTTGGTTTAGCTTCGTAGCAGGCCAAAATCCTGCGGGAACGACAATCAGCGTCGGAGGTGACCTTGATTTTGCTACTGTATTTCAAGTGTTCTCTGGCTCTTGCGGGAATTTGGTTCCAGTGCAATGTGTTAATGCTGTAACAACAGGCAATTACGATAACGAAACTCAGGCATTTACTAACCTTACGCCAGGTCAAACCTATTATGTTCGCGTGTATGATTTTGATGCCACTGTTACCAACAGCACATTCTACATCTATGCGCTTGGTACCCCTGTGCCATGTAACATTCAAAATCCGGTGGCAGCGGCACAAGGCAGTACAACAATTTGCAGCAATGCATTCGTGAACTTGTTAACCCCAACCGTAGCAGGATATAGCTATCAATGGCAGTTCAATGGTGCGCCAATTACCGGAGCCACCAATAGTGTATATGCAGCAACTACCGCCGGATCATACAATGTTGTCATTACCGATGCGCAGCAATGTACGGCAACATCGAACAGCGTTACCATTACATCGGTAATCGCGCCGGTTGTTACGCTGCAATTGGGAACCAACACAGGCTGTGTAGGTGCCGCTGTTGAATTAACCGGTGGTAGCCCTGCAGGAGGTTTATATCAAGGAATTGGCGTTTCTAATGGTACGTTCTTGTCATTGAATGCAGGGGCATTCCCGATTACATACACTTTCACCGATCAGAATGGTTGTTCAGGAACCGCTACCGACGAAATACAGGCCGTAATCTGCACCGGATTGGATGCAATCAGTGCCAACGAGATTCGATTGTTCCCAAATCCTGCGCAAAATGCAATTACGCTCGAATTAAATGGGCTGCACGTGCGTTCGGCAGAAGTGCTTGACCTTAGTGGGCGCGTGCTTGCACTCGAGTCAATCCAAAATTCAAATGGATCAATTCAGTTTAACGTTTCATCACTGGCCAACGGTTCGTATGTTGTTCGCTGTATTTTGCAGGATGAAACACTAATCAGCAAACGATTTGTAAAAGTGCAATAAGCCTGAGAGCATATCTCATAAGGCTGCCTTGCCTATTTTTAGTATTTAGTATACGTAGGTTTCCGGGGACTTGAATCGCTCGATGTAAGTCCCCGGTTGCTTTTTAGAAGTTCCAGCGAAATCCTGCATAGCCCATTGCCCCGAATGTTGGCCCCCAAATAAATGAGGCGTCAAAAAACTTACTTTGTGGATGCTCGGGCGATAAGATTTGACGCTGTTGAATTACGTTTAGTAGATGTTCGCCACCAATGTAAATGGCAAACTTCCCCAGATTGCGTGTAACTTGGCCATTTAACAGGGTGTAAGCAGGAGAACGTTCGTCCATGCGGTATTCCTCCGGATTTTGCAATGTCGAAGGCAGGCGTTTGCTTCCAATGTAATTTGCAGTTAGGTCAACCATCCATTTGTCGCGGCGCGAATGGTAACTGATGTTTGCCAATGCGCGATGTGCCGGTGTATAGGGGCGTTCAATTGTTCCGGTGCCTGTATAATAAACACGTGCATCGGTATAGCGGTAGGCAAGTTTTAAATCGAAACGGGCCGAAATTTCTTGGTAATAATCGATCTGCACACTGGCCGCCGAGGTTTTTCCATCTACCGTGTAAAACGAAACCTTGCGCACATCGCTATCGAGGTCAACCATTACTTGGCGTTCGAACCATGTGTAATAGGCATCCAGGGCAAGTGTTCCTTCGCGGCTTCCGATTTGAATTTTCTGAATGATTGATGCTCCACCATTCCATGCAATTTCGGGCTTCAGATCGTAGGCCTTGCTTATTTCACCAATAAAATTGCCCGGTAAAACCATCTGGCGCGAACTTACCATGTAACTTAAATTTTCTGCAATAACATTCGCCGTACGCTGTCCTCTGCCGCCCGAAAGTCGAATCGAAAAATTCTCGTTCCACTGGAATTTGTAATGCAATCGTGGTGTTACAATGGCACCCCAAAGTGAATTGTAGTCGCCTCGGATTCCAGCCACCACTGTCGATCGGCCTTTAACTCCGGTAAATTCGAAAAATCCACCCGTGGCCGTTTCATTCCGCAAAAAGGGCGCACCAGTGTAGAATTCTTCGTACTGGTCTGAAAACATGTTCAAGCCCATGCGAAAGCGTTGCGGTGTGTTCCCGATTTTATTCTGGTAAAACACATTGGCATTGCTGCTCCACTGCTTTCCTTCGTACCAACGAAAGCCAAACTGATCGTTTTGTACGTAACGTCGCACAGTGCCCAGTAATCCAATTGATTTATCAGGTTTCCCGGGGAAAATATAGCCCATCTTAAACAACACATCACCCTGCTGAATTCTATGATAATAGTGATAACTATGTTCCGAACCATCATGTTCTAAGGTGCCCGCATGCCGCTCATCGTGCACAAAACGAAAGGAGAGTTGAGCCGAAAGTCCTTTTTTACCGGTATACAACCAGCGGTGCATGGCGTTAAATTGACCACCATCGGGACTGTCCATAAAGCCGTCACGATTTTGGTCGGTGGTGAAATCCATAGAGCTTCCATGCAATAGTAGATTCGACGACCAGCGTTCGTTAATGCGAAATACCTTGATGGCGTTCACTTCCATGCGCTGCATGTTGTTGATGTAGCCGTTCAGTAAACCTTCGCTTTTGCAATCGGGCTTTTTGAGTTCGGTGTTTATTTGTCCGGTAATCGACTCATACCCATTG
>JBKCFX010000476.1:0-5007 GCA_046303595.1 Bacteroidia bacterium | reverse complement strand
AATTGATATTGAGCAATGTTCAGGAGTTAGTTTTAGTTTAACAGGCAGTGCAGAACCGGGCACCGGAACCGGGCCGTTTCAATATCAATGGACACCAACAACCGCCTTAACCACACCCACCAATACTTCAACGGTAAATGGAAGTTTGATTAATCCGGGACCTACATCAGTTGTTCAAGAATATTTTGTAACGGTTATAGATAGCAAAGGCTGCAGTTCCATTGATTCAATGGAAGTTACCATTAATCCCTTGCCGGATGTAGAAGCCGGACCGGATTCAACCTTGTGCAATCAGCCCATAGTATATCCATTGGGAGGTTACAGCCCGACAGTAGGCGGTACGGGCGTATGGAGTGGCTCTCCGAATTTATCGGGCGATGAATTTACGCCCAACGGTTTGGGTGTGGTAAATTTAACCTACACCTTTACCGATGATAATGGCTGTATCAACAGCGACCAAGTGAGTTTAACGGTGGTTGCGCCGGTATTCCCCAATGCGGGTTCCGACCTGGAGTTTTGCTCCTATGATGCAGATCAAACCTTGCCCGCCACCACAATACCCGGCGGAATTTGGAGCGGCACTGGTGTAGTTCAAACTACCACTGGATATGATTTTTCGCCAACACTATCGGGTGCCGGTTCTTTTATTTTGGTATATACCGTTTTTGATGGCACTACCTGCGAAACCACCGATACTATTCAGATCATCGTTCATCCTCCACCCATTGTTGATGCCGGAGATGATGTTTCGGTTTGTATATCTGATGCATGTATCAATTTAACCGGATTTAGTCCGTCCACACCCTCCGGACAGCTTTTGCCAAGCGCCTATTTTTACGGCGAGGGCGGGGTAAGTGCTTCGGGGCAATTTTGTCCCGCTGCGAATGCGCCAGGCGATTATATCATTGGCTTTCATTATACCGACCCAAATACAGGATGCTTCAATACCGATGAGCTGATTATTAGCAATCATCCCCTGCCTGTTGCAGAGTTTGTTGTTGACGATGTTTTTTGCACCAACACCGATGAGATTATCCAAAATTTAAGTGAGAACGATTCTATATACGGAGGAGTGCCCTCATACTCTTGGAATGTTCTAGATGTTAACGGCGATACTGTGTTAAACTCAAGCCAAGAGTCGTTTACGCTGTCCTTGCCCGATACCGGCAATTATACAGTGCATCTTAAGGTTGAAACAGCATTGGGAGGTGTGGCTGCGGCCGCAGATTCAATCTATTTGATCGAAACTCCATATCCTTCCTTTACGTTGTCGGACGATACGGCCTGTGCTCCGGTGCAGATAACAATAAACAATGCCTCCGAAGGCAACGAAGTGGCATATTCCTGGTTGGTGGCGAATGCGTCGGTTAGCCCGCCCGATACGGTGTATTACAGTACCAGCAGTGCCCCATCTGCTATTAATTTCCCCTCACCTGCATTGGGCGATACTACGTTTATTGTGAGGTTAATTCTTGGCAATGAGTGCGGTAGCGATACGGTGGTGCGGCCATTTATTGGTCGGCCTACCCCGGTGGCGCTCCCTGCAGTGGTTAACGATACCGCGTGCTCACCATTTGTGCCTGATTTCCAGAATTTAAGCTATGGCACCCCAACTTCGTATTTCTGGGATTTTGGTAATGGAAACACTTCTGCCGAGTTTGATCCTGAGGGGCAGGTGTTTATGGCTATCGACAATGATACAACAACCTATGAAATATTATTGGTTGCTACGAATGAATGTGGAAAAGACAGTGCTATAGTTACAATTGTTGTATTGCCAAATACCGTTACTGCATTTTTTAATACCGATCCGCCTTTTGGATGTGCCAATTTAGCGGTTGATTTTATAAATGTGAGTTCGGGTGCAGACCAGTTTTTTTGGGATTTTGGGGACGGCACATCTCCCGTTACTTCCTACAACGCAAATCATGTATTCGAAATCGGTGGCGTTTACACCGTAGAAATGATAGCTTCAGATGGATGTTCGTTTGATACCGCCTATTCCACAGTTAATGTACTGCCCAAGCCCGATGTATCATTCATTCCGGTGCAGGATGTTATCTGCCAGGGCTCGGTGGCCGAGTTCATCAATACATCGCAAGGGGCTGTAGCCTATCTTTGGAATTTTGGAGATAACGAGCAAATTGCTGCTTTTGAGCCTCCGCATGTATATGTTGAGCCGGGTATTTATCCGGTGCGACTAATCGGATATTCGCCGGTGTATGGCTGTCCCGATACGGTATTTCAGAATATTACGGTTCAGGCCATCCCCGATTTGAGTGTCTTTCCTAATCCCTCTATGGGCTGTATGCCTTTGAGTGTTACGTTGATTAATAATTCTACGAATGTTACTTCATACGAGTGGGATTTTGGCAATGGAGAAACAAGTAATTCACCAGTACCGGGTGTGGAGTATCTTCAGCCGGGCGATTATGACGTAAACCTGATTGCTCACAACTACAACTTTGCCAATAATCTCGATTGCCCCATTGATACGCAGCTAACGATAACTGTTTTTGAGACACCGGTAAGTAGCTTTAGCCTCGATATAAACACAAGCTGTGGTGATACAGCCCGTGTGGGTGTATCCAATGCTTCACAGGGAGCCGATTCTTACTTGTGGAAGTGGGAAGACAACCAATCATTTTTGTTCGAGCCTTCGATATTCCTATCCGATACAGGCTTGATTCCGATTGATCTTGTGTGTTCCAATGTTTTTGGTTGTCGCGATACCACTACCGAATTATACGATTTAATCGGACAGCCTGATGCCCGCATGCGCATAAGGCCGCCTGTAGGTTGTGAGCCGCTTGATGTGAAATTCAATTCGTTATCGGAATATGGTGATTCATGGATGTGGAACTTTGGTGATGGAACGCTCAATTCGGAAGAGCAAAATCCAGAACACACATATGAAACAGCTGGTTTGTATAGTGTTTCTTTAGCGGTTTCGAATGAAGGGAAATGTTTTGCCGATACCTTGATTGAGTTTGCAGTTGAGGTTAAGCGGCGGGCTATTGCAGGTCTTGAATTTGAGCCCGATAATATTTCGTTGGGCGATCCTGTTATAAACCTAACCAATACCAGTTCTTTTGCTTCATCCTTTGTTTTGGATATGGGAGATGGCGCTATTTATAATGACTTTATTAATCAGCATATTTATACAGTTGATGAAAACGACGAATCGATTCTTTTAACCTTTGTAGCCAACAATTCGAATGATTGTCCGGATACACTTTATAAATCCATTGAGGTGATTCCGAGTTCAGGGATTTTTGTAGCAAATAGTTTTACCCCTGATGGCGATGGTATAAACGATTTTTGGGCGCCTGTAATTGATGGGAAGGTGAATTTCTACACATTATTGGTATTTAACCGATGGGGCGAGCAGATTTTTGCGACAAATGACCGAAACAAACAATGGGATGGATGGTACCAAGATCGTCCGGTACAGATTGATGTTTATGTATACCATTTGATTGTTTCGTTTGAAAAGGAGGATAAAAAAATGAGACGGATAGGGCGTGTGAGTGTAATTCGATAATAAATGACTTGATTTTTTCAACACATTAACATATGAGAATTAAAATTACTTTATGTTTTATTACTTTTTTATCAGTAATTATTAATGCCCAGCCATCCATTAATTTTGGTTACAGTGGAAATGCGGGTGGCTGTGCTCCTCACACTGTAGTGTTCAATAATTTCCAATTTTTCTGGAAATAATTCAGCAACAACCTACATTTTAGATTTTGGTGATGGTAGTCCTTCAGTAAATTATACTCAAGCAACTATACCATCGGCGGTTTCACATACATACAATACAGTTTCCTGTGGTTCATCCTTTCAGGGGCAAGCAAATTCTTTTGGAGCAACCATCACAGCTAGTAATTCGTCAGGGAGTTCCGCAGCTACCATTACTCCGATCCGCATATCGAAGAAGCCAAATGCTTCGTTTACCATATCTCAACCATTGATTTGTTCGGGAAGTAGCATAACATTTACCAACACTTCCGATCTTGGGGTAACCTATTCTGGTTCAAATTGTAATACAAATCCGCCTTATTATTGGTCAGTTAATGGGCCTTCGGTCGGAACAGTCATAAGTGGTAGTTTGGGTTCCAATAATGGTTTTCCCAATAATATTGATGGTTGGGATGCTGGGTCAAATACTGTTACCATGCAATTTACTACACCGGGCAGTTACCAGATGAAGCTGTCTATTGGTAATTCTTGTGGCATTGATGATACTACAATATCTTTTTCAGTAATCGAAGAATCGCCTGCAATTAGTATTGGTATCGCAGGAAATACTCAACAATGCGGTCCTGCCACAATTAATTTTTCTCTTGGAAGTTTCGATAACAATCATTTTTCCACAACATATACCCTAACTTTTAGCGATGGTTCTTCTCCGCAGATCTTTAACCACCCTCCTCCATCAACAGTAACTCACACTTTTACACAAAGTTCATGTGGCGAAACATCTTTAAATAACTTGCCCGATGCCTTTTGGTTTCAAATTACGGCTCAAAATCTTTGCGATATCGCGGTATCAACAATAGAGCCCATTCGCATTTCGACCGCCCCCAACGCCCAATTTACAGCACTGCCCGATCCGGTGTGTATAAATTCTACTGTAACCGTTAACAGTACGGCCGATCCGGGTACCAATGTAAATGCTGCAGGGTGTAACACCAACCACGGTATGGTGTGGAGCATAAGTCCGGCAACCGGTTGGACTCTTACATCGGGTACATTGGGCAGTGTCAATGCTCAGCCTAACAATTACACTGCATGGACCAGTGGCTCAACGCAATTGCAACTCAGCTTTAGCGTAGCAGGAAATTATACCATCACCCAACGTATTCGTAATTCTTGCGGCGAGGATGTTGCTACAGAAATTGTGTGTGTGGTGCCGCCGCTTACGGCCAATTTTACACTTTCGGGTGCACCTTGCGCTCCTTCGGTATTATCAACCGATAATCTTACTACGCCTATAAATAC
>JBKCFX010000475.1:0-2799 GCA_046303595.1 Bacteroidia bacterium | reverse complement strand
CCTCCGGGATATGTGGGGTATGAGGAAGGGGGGCAGCTAACCGAAAAAGTACGCCGCAGACCCTATGCGGTAGTATTGCTCGATGAAATTGAAAAAGCGCATCCCGATGTGTTTAACTTGTTGTTGCAAGTATTGGCTGATGGTCAGTTAACCGACTCGCTTGGGAGAAAAATTGATTTCAAGAATACCATCATCATCATGACATCGAATATTGGATCGCGCCAATTGAAGGAGTTTGGACAGGGTGTAGGATTCTCCACTACCGCTAAAGTGGCTTCGGCTTCCGACCACGAAAAAGGTGTAATCGAAAGCGCATTGAAGAAAGCATTTGCACCAGAGTTCTTGAACCGTATCGACGATGTGATTATGTTTAATTCGTTAAGCAAGGAGAACATCAACCAGATCATCGACATCGAATTGGCGCAGTTGTATAAGCGTATCGAAGCGATGGGCTATAAAATCAAACTCGAAGAAAGCGCCCGCGACTATATTGTTGAGAAAGGCTTTGATGCGAATTTCGGTGCGCGTCCGCTGAAGCGTGCCATCCAGAAATACGTTGAAGATCCTTTGGCTGAGCACATCATCAGTGCGAATTTACAGGAAGGCGATAGCATTAGTCTTTCGTATGAAGGCGAAGAGGCTGGTATTCAGGTTAAAATTTCCAAAGGCAAGAAAAAGAAGAAGGCCGATGATTCGACAGAGACTACTGAATAAAATGAAAGCCCCGTAATAGGGGCTTTTTTCTGGTAGTATCTTCTCCCGCATATTGTGAAAATTAACAAAGTCTGATTAGTAGTTAATCTCTTTTTATGCATACTTGAGAATGCAAGAATCAAAGGCATAAACAAGAATCAAAAAGGGCCGTATTTTCTCATTTTTAAGCAAGACGGCCTTGGCACTTTAATTTCTTTTCCCGTCTTGGATAAAAGTCCTGTCTTTATGTCTCGTTTAAAAACAACTATATTATTCGTAACTTGATTTGCTACGATAAGAAAATTACCTGTTGGGTCAAGTATGAAATTTCTCGGATGGTCACCATACGTTGATTGATGTCCGATTAGTGTTAGATTCCCATTATCTTGATTTATTGAAAATATTGAAATGGTATTTTCGTTGTCCCAACGATTGGAAGCGTAAAGAAATAGCCCGTCGGGAGAAATATGAATGTCTGCGCTGTTGTATTCTTCCTGTAATTTTGAGTAAGAAAATATGCGTTGTATACTATCTAATTTCCCATTTTCATAAGTGAAGGAAGAAATCGTTCCGCTAAGTTCTTCAATGCAATACGCAAAACGATTGTTTGGATGAAATGTAAAATGTCTGGGACCACTACCTGAAACGGCGGTATAGTCGTAATTTTCTAAAGCCGTTAAAGGTTGAACTTGTGGTAAATTGAATTTAAAGACACGTATTTTATCCGCTCCTAAATCCGGAAAGAAAATATATTCAAAATCTGGCGAAAAGACGGTAGCATGTATATGCGCTTTGTCTTGCCTTTTAGCATTAGATCCACTTCCCTTAAACTGGATGATTTGTGAGGATGGATTTAGGCTACCATCTGGGTTTGTTTTAAAAACAGAAACCGTTCCTTCCGTATAATTTCCATTAATGACAAATTCGTTGTTTTTGCTTGTGGTTAAATAAACCGGATTCTCACCACCACTTTTTTGCTTATTCAAGAATGTCAGTGAGCATTTTACACTATCGAATTTAAATGCAGATACACTTCCTTCCGCAGGGAGCTTCGTGTCGGTGCAGGCATATACGTAAGCGCCATCAGGAGATAAGGTTAGGAAGGATGGATTGGTAATATTTTCACCACTACATACCTTCCTTAAGTTACCTGTCGTAGAATCGAATTCGTAAATGTAAATTCCTTTATCCGGAAATCCGTCTGTGTATGTTCCTACGAATAAATATGTCTTGCCTGGTTGACCCAAAGCAAAATGTGATATTATCGTTAAAAAGATTATCTGCAGGTACTTCATTTTGCTATGCAGCAGCTGTAGGTGCTGTAATAGGCATGTGGCTTTTCGAGATTCACTTTGTACGTTTTATTAAAAATGCGTTATCTATTCTTTGAAACCCAATTTTCGGATAATAGTCAATTGCTGTTGGTGCAGAGAGTAGTAGTAACGCTGTCTGTTCTCCAATTTCATTTTTTGTCAGTTCAATAAGCTTTTTTCCTATACCACTTCTTTGATAGTCTTTGCTAACAGCAAGGTCAGACAGATAACAACAATAGCAAAAGTCTGTCAATGAACGTGAAATACCAACTAATTTGTCGTTGTCCCAAGCCGTTACAATTAAATTAGAGTTATCATACATTTTTGCAATTCTTTCGTTGTCTGCTGTTGGTCGGTTAATACCCGAACTATTATATATTTCAATGATTTGGCCAATGTCTGGTGTTATATCGGTTCGATATATTATTTTCATTTTATTACTCGGTTTTGTCTGTTGTCTGCTTAAATTATGTTGTTTTTTTGTTAATCTGGTTTAAACCATGGGATAGCTGAATTTCGGTCACGGATCTACGAAAAATTTTAAAAAAAAGCACCAAATGCAATCAAGCCCCGATAAGGAAAGATAGTACATACCACTGGTTTTTGAACATCGTTGTTGGTAACTAAACTTGACTTGCATTGAATGGTTTTGTAGGACTCCTATCCCCCCTACCCTAACGGCGAAGCTACCAAAATGCCAAGCGCTAATCGTAAATAATCGTTTATAAACGTTTAAAACGGCTGGGAAAGAAAATGCGCTATCAACAGAAAGGTATTCCGCATTGTTTTGGAA
>JBKCFX010000474.1:0-8263 GCA_046303595.1 Bacteroidia bacterium | reverse complement strand
GAGCATCAGCTCGCGCTCGATGTGCGCCGCCTCGGACAGATCCACCACCTTGACGATGTCGATCAGCTTGTTGCCATCGAACAACTTGTGCGGAACGGAATTGCGAAGGAAAAAATTAAAGGCATCGAAGATTTGCAATCGGATTTGCAGCGCAATAAACCCGAAATTATCGTGAGCATCGATGCCGACCGCGCCAATGCCGTTGGTATGAGCAAAGCCCAAATTGCCTTAGAGCTTCGTACTGCCTTATTTGGGAAGGAAATTTCGAAGTTCCGCGATGTGGATGATGATGCAGAAATTAACCTGCGCCTAGCTCCCGAATATCGCGATAAAGTCGACGATTTATTGAACATGCAGGTAGCCTTTCTCGACATGAGTACCGGTATGTTTAAGCAGGTGCCTGTTTCGGCCGTGGCCAGTGTGCGCTACGAAAATGCATTCAGTTCGATCAATCGCAAGAACCAGCGCCGTGTGGTTACCCTGTCGTCGAATGTGTTAACAGGCTTTACGGCTAACGAGATTGTTGCCGAGATAACGCGCGTTATTAAAGACATTGACGTACCCGAAGGATACGACATTCAAATGACCGGTGAGCAGGAGCAGCAAAAAGAAACATCAGACTTTTTAGGATTGGCATTTCTTGGCGCTTTGGCATTGATGTTCTTGATTTTGGTTACCCAGTTTAATTCGTTGGTGAAGCCATTGCTCATATTCTCGACCGTACTGTTTTCGTTAATCGGTGTGTTTCTCGGGTATGCCATGACAGGCCAAGTGTTTTCGATTGTGATGACCGGAGTTGGTATTTTCTCTTTGGCGGGCATTGTAATCCGAAATGGAATCTTGTTAATCGAGTTCATCGACGAGCTGCGCGACCGTGGTTTTGAAGTGGAAGACGCCATTGCTATTGGTGGATCGACACGTATTACGCCCGTAATCTTAACGGCATCAGCAGCAATTCTCGGACTAATTCCTTTGGCGATTGGTGTTAACCTCGATTTCGAAGGATTGTTGGCAAGACTCGAACCGCATTTCTTTTTGGGTGGAGATAATGTTGCATTCTGGGGTCCATTGGCCTGGACAATGATTTACGGATTGATTGTAGCTACATTCCTTACGCTCATTGTTGTTCCGGCGATGTACATTTTGTATTTGAAGGCGAAGAAGCGTTTCGGAAGGAAGCCGGAAGTGGCTGATGCAGGATAATACGAGTTGGTTACGCTACCGTTGTTCTATTCCATTCCGCGACGAAGGCGATCGCCCTCCTTTGCTTCTTCGGTTCGCATCACAACCTCCTGTTCGAGGGCAATAATGCGCGGAAAAAGATACTCGATTTCGCGGTGCAACAATTGTCCGAAGTCGTGGTCGAATTCTTCGAGTTCGGCATATACCAACTTGAGTGTTTCGTTGCACCTCACCGGTGGAGTGTAATTGTTGGTAAAATCACGAATACCATGCAAAAGGTCGAGCACGCGCGCATGATCGAGGCGTATGGCTTTTAGCGTGCTTTCACTGAGGTTGATGTTTAAGAAGCGAATCGGAGATTGCGATTCACGCACTTCGATGAGGGTTCGAATGAAGGGAAATATGGCTTCTTGCTCGATGCTAATGAGTTTGTCGACATTTTTGCGCAATTCGAGCAATAGGTTGAGCAGGTATTCAGCGCCTTCGTGCAGGGTGTGCTCTTGATGCAACGCAGAATCGAAATTACGCAAAATGAGTTCGAGCATGCTTTTTACATAGGCATGATGCCGTTGCTCGAAAAACACCAACAAATCTTTGGCGTCAATGGCATTGAAGTCGATGTGCTGAAATCCCGGCATAAAGGCGTGTGCTGAAAAAGGTATATGATTTACCGGCTACGAATTAAGAAAATTAAACGCAAGAAATTGCTGATTTTTATCATACAGCGAAAATTCAGTGGTTAAGAAGTGCCTACGCGTTAAATGGAATACGGAAATGTTACAAGAATTGCCGGGCAATGTGACCTTGGTTTCAAATCACTGCTGCAATTTAGAAGCAAAAGTGATTAGGATTAAACGTAAATTTGACGACCATGCCAAAACCTCATCCGATAACGGCGAAACTTTCGAAATGGTATGAAAAGAACCGACGTCTTTTGCCCTGGCGCGAAAGTTCCAATCCTTACCACATATGGTTGTCGGAAATAATTTTACAGCAAACCCGGGTTGATCAGGGAACTGCATATTATATCCGTTTCATTAAGCTTTTTCCAACAGTTGGCGATTTAGCCAATGCCCCCGAAGATGTTGTATTGCATGCCTGGCAAGGCCTTGGTTATTATGCTCGCGCTCGTAACCTGCATGCTGCGGCAAAAGCGATTGTGAACACTCACCAAGGTGAATTTCCAAACAAATATGCCGCAATTAGAGAATTAAAAGGAATCGGAGATTATACCGCTGCTGCAATTTCATCAATCGCTTTTGGCTTGCCACACGCAGCGGTGGATGGCAATGTGAACCGTGTAATTGCCCGCTTATTTGCCATTGATGATCCGGTGGATTCTCCAACAGGCAGGAGGCACATTGCTGGATTGGCAAAGGAACTGCTCGATTTTGAAAATCCCGGTAATCATAACCAGGCCATGATGGAGTTGGGGGCGTTAATCTGCACTCCGCGAAATCCGAATTGTTCCAACTGCCCTGTACAGGTGCATTGCTCAGGCTTTGCTTCAAAAAACCAAGAACATTTTCCCGTAAAACAAGGAAAAACGATAGTGCGCAATCGCTTTTTCACATATTTAATTTTTATCGATAAAAATCAAGAAACGCTTGTACGTAAACGCCAAGAGAAAGACATCTGGCAAGGTTTGCACGAATTTCCGCTTATCGAATCGAAAAATGCTATGGACCAGAATACCTTACATAATTCGCTCAAAGCAAGGTATCCGATCAACCATTCTGCATCTTACAGGCATCAGCTCAGTCACCAAAGCTTGCAGATTGTTTTTTTTACAATCCGGGTAGATGAACTGCCCACTGCTGAGTGGAATAATGCTATTTGCATAAGACTTTGTGATGTAAACCAATATGCGCTCCCGAGAGCGATAACCCGGCATTTGTCGGATGTCTTTAGTTTGTTGAATGAAACTAGAACAACATCGATATAAATTTATCGAAAGATTGAAACTTATTTCCTAATATTGGGTTAAGTGTTTATCTCAATTTATGAAAAAGTTCGAAAAAGCATCTGTATCGATTGATTTAGCCATCGAAATGGCGAAAGAAGCGATGAAAAAAGCATCAGAAATCGGTCTAAAAATCTCGGTAAGTATAGTCGACGAAGGTGGCGTCGAGAAGGCGTTTGCGCGTATGGATGGTGCGCCTTTAATTTCGGTCGAAACAGCAAGAAAGAAAGCTATACTAGCCGCCGGTTTCGGAATTCCTACCGGAAATGCTTGGTACAATTTCATTAAAGACGATCCTATTCTTATGCATGGCGCCGATCAATTGCCCGGTTTTATTTTACTCGGGGGCGGCTCACCAATTTCTATTGATGGTCAGCTTTGCGGAGCCATCGGTGTAAGCGGCGGGCATTATTCGCAAGACGAGGTTTGCGTTTCGGCAGCGCTTCAGCTCATTTAATTTTTCATTGAAAACAAGTTCGGAATCAACCGGTCCAAGCAGAGTTACTATTTGTACGCATTATCTAAATGCATTTAGCAATATAGATAATGTATCGGTATTGGTGAGTGAAGTAGAGAAGGCTTTGAGTGAATTATTTCCTTTGGAGTATTCAGGGCTTTATCTCTACAATGAACGAAAAGAAAAGCTCGAACTGCTTATAGCTCACGGTTTTTCGGAAGAAGAGCGACTCGAAGCCGAACGAACGGCTATGGATCGGCATCCAGGTATGGTTTTCAACACCGGTGAGGCTATTTATATAGCAGATACTCAAGATGCCACGCAGCCTTTTAGCTTAGACAGCCGAAGGTCGTTTACGGTTCGCTGTAGGCTTTACATTCCAATACGTGCTTTTGGAAAAATAATCGGCACATTCGGAATTGTAAGTTCCAAAGTGGACGCCTTCACCGAAGACGATAAAGAGCTATTTCGATTTTTATGCGATTTGGCCGGCCAGGTTTACACCCGGATTCGAATCGAGGAGCAGAAGGCGGAAGCGTTATCTACGCAACGTAAACTTTCGTTTATCGCCACGCATACCGACAATGCAGTGGTAATTGCCGATGCTGAAGGAAAAATAGAATGGGTTAATGAAGCCTTTACGCAAATTAGTGGTTATACAAAGGATGAAGTGTTGGGCAAAATTCCGGGCCGATTTTTACAGGGAAAAGATACAGATCCGGCCGTTTCGAAGTATCTAGGTGAATCTATCCGTAAAAAGGTTAAGACCGAGGGGAAGTTGGTTAACTACACGAAATCGGGTGAGCCTTATATAATTTATCTGCAAATTTTTCCGGTGTTTGATGCCGATGGACGACACACCAATTTCATCGCACTGCAAAAGGATATAACCCAAGAGGAGCAGGCTAAAAATGAAATCCTGAACCAGCGTGCACGTTTGAGTGCCATCGTTTCTACCATTCCCGATCAGCTATTCGTTGTGAATGGAGAAGGAATTATTGAAGAAGTATTTGTAAGCCGACCCGATCAGGTACCTTACTCGACCGAGCAGTTGCTGGGTGCGAATTTAATTCGCTTCGCAAATACCGACTGGGGGCCAAATATAAAACGTGCATTGCCCGTGGTTTTGGCCGGAAGAAAAGTAGATCCGATAGAAGGTAGCGCAATCCGAAACGGACAATTACGGTATTACGAAATTCGTCTTTCAAAGCTCGATGAACAGCGCATATTGGCTGTGGTTCGCGATATTACATCGCCTCGCCTCACGCAAATGGAGCGCGACAGACAAACCGAATTTTATCAGTTAATCTCAGACTTGTCGACGCGCCTTATTTCCACCGGAAAAGATAACCTGAAGGATTCGATGTTGGAATTTGTTTCTAAAATCGGAGAATTTTTCAAAATAGATAACAGCTCGATTGTGCCCTTCGAAGCGCCTGATAGCATTGGAATTCAGCCCCTAACCTGGGTGAAAGATTCAAGTACCCCGGCTTCCTCAATTTGGGAACATGCTACGGAGCGCGATTTTCCGTGGATAGTGGAGCAACTTACAAAACGTCATACGGTTTACATTCCGGTTGTATCTGAAATGCCCGAGGAAGCAGAAAAAGAACGACGTATGCTTGCCAACAATCAAATCCAATCGCTTGTAGTGCTGCCACTTGTTATAAATAGAAAAATACATGGCTTCTTTACCGCAAAAACAAAACACATTCGAAAATGGTCTGAAAGCGAAATTGCGCTATTTAAATTAGCCGGCGACTTAGTAAGTAATGCATATTCGCGCAGCGCATGGGAACAAGAACGCGAGCGCTTCAGAACCATATTCGAAAATGCAGCATTCGGTGCACTTATATTCGGAAGCGACGGAAAAATTCGCTATGCAAATCGTTACATCTGCACCCTATTGCTTTCAACTTCAGATCAAATGCATTTGCAACATTTCGATTCAATCTTTCCGCCCGAATTTAAATCAAACCAAGAGTCGAATATCGAGAAGATTACTGCCAAAGGCACACAAGAATCGTTCGAGTTGCAACTTAGGCTTCCCGACAATAAGACAAAGACAATGCTATCAAACGCTATCTATATCGAGGAGGCGGTTAGCAGAAATAGCCTAATTGTCTATACGTTTAGTGATATTTCAGAGCGTATAGTGCAGGAACAGGCTACGCACAACGCCTTAAATATTGTAAGCGAGCAAAACAAACGCCTGTTGAACTTCTCATACATCGTTTCGCACAACATCCGTTCGCATGCCAGCAATATTTCTGGCATTGCGCATGTTTTGGCCAATGAACCCGAACCCGAAATTCAGCGCCAGTTTATTGAGGGGCTTGTGAAATCGAGCAACAACCTTGATTCTACATTACGGCATTTAAACGAATTGCTGAATATTCAATCGCGTGTTAACATTCACAAGGAGCAACTTTCGTTTTTCCAGGTTATTAACCGCACGCTCGACACGCTTGTTGTGGATTTAAAAACCAATAACGTAAAGATTGTAAATAAGATACCAGACGGTTTCAAGTTAAAATCCGACAAGGCCTACCTCGATAGCATCGTATTGAATTTATTGTCGAATGCGATTAAATATCGCCGACTTGATGTGGATCCAATAATTACGGTAGAAGCAGGGAAACGAAATTCCGTTCCTTACTTTTCAATTCAGGATAATGGCAAAGGCATTGATTTGGAAAAGTACGGCAATAAACTATTTGGGATGTTCAAAACCTTCCACGGAAACCGAGATGCTCGTGGCATTGGACTATTTATAACGCGAAATCAGATTGAGTCACTTGGCGGGACCATTGAAGTAGAAAGTAAAGTTGGCGAAGGAACAAAGTTTACGGTATATTTGCCGTAAACAAATGAGTCATACACCTCTAATTTGGATTATTGACGATGATGATTTATTCATCATGATTACGCGAAATAACATCCGCAAGGCGTCTACACAGTTAGAAATAGAGGTTTTTCACGATGGTCAGGAATCAATGGATTGCCTTAAAGAGCGTATCTCCACAGGTGGGAATCTGCCCGATATCATTTTGTTGGATTTGAATATGCCCCTTGCAGATGGCTGGGCCTTTTTAACAACCTATGCTCTACTGGCTGCCGATATTAGGAAGAAAATCCAGGTGTATGTCTGTACATCATCTATCGACCCAAAAGATATTCATCGTGCCAAGGAGTTTGAAGATGTTAGGGATTTTAAAGAGAAGCCTCTTTCGACTGAGGTAATTTTAGGTATTTTGAAAGAAAAATAACCCACAGGTGTTTAATCCTCAAATTTCGCAATAGACGAAAACAAGATGTTTCTTATTACTTTACACCTAAACACTTGCACCAAACTAATGCGCGCGATTGTTTGAAATTTTTAGGCATTTAGAAAGGGAAGTTTTTCAACCTCCAGCGGTTTGGATATAAACCCTTTCACGAGAACCGAATTTCGGGCTTTGGCTTGGTCTTCCGGATCGAGCGAAGATGAGAGCATGTATATTTCCGGTAATGTGTTTGGAGGTAGTTCGGTATGCTGCAAGGATTCTAAAAACTCCCAGCCATTCATTCCGGGCATATTGATATCCAAAAGTATAAAATCGGGACTATCTGCACTGTTCTGTAATTCTTCCAACGCTTTGGAGGCATAAATAAACGATCGAATCTCTAACGTGGGAAAATGCTCTTCCAGAAAATACCTGTTAAGCATGTTCGTTATGTTATCATCGTCTATCAACCAAATTTTCATTCCCGCATCCTAAACTTTGGGTACAAATGTAAGTATGAATTTGGTTCCTTCATCAACTTCACTTTCAATTTGTATTGAACCTCCCAAAACGCGCGTCTGTTCCTGCACCATGTTAAGTCCTAACCCCGTTCCGGCCACATCTGTGTGGAATCTCTCGTACAATTTAAACAGCCGTTTTCGGTTTTTTTGCAAGTCAATCCCACGGCCGTTATCGATAAAATGCAATTCGATTTTATGGCCCTGCGATTTAGCAGCAACTGTTAATTCCAACTTTTTATCCGTTCTTCTGTAACGAAATGAATTTGAAATCAGGTTTTGGAAAATACTTAATAGATAAGGCTTAAATGCCATCATGCCGGCAACTTCTGCAAAATCTCGTGTTAAGGCAAAGGCAATCCCGGCCGTTTCATTTTTTAGATTTTCCATCACTTCATCAAGCAATGCATTGAAACCAATAAATTCGAATTGTTTAACAACATCCTCTTTGATGTTCAAAATTTTATTCAGGTCTTGAAGAATAGAATCCACAGCATTGGCCGAAATTTTCAAACCATCCATGAGTATCTTGTTGCGCGAATCGCCCGATTCTTCGTCATTCAAAAGATTCAAACAGCCTAATATATTGGCAACAGGAGCTCTGAGGTTATGCGATACAATATAGGAATACTGGCGTAACTGGAGGTTTGTATCCATTAATTCAACGTTCAAATCGCGCAGCTTGTTTTCGGCAAAGATGCGTTCTGCCTTTTCCTGAAGCAGTTGTACAACCATTTCTGTAATTGCAATGAAATCATCGTTCAATTCAGAAGGATTATTCAATGATATCGTGAGGTAACATTTTCCTCGTCCAGGCATTTGCACAGGCGATACAAGACAATCGGGCAAACTGTTGTGCAAAGGCCGAACCTTATTC
>JBKCFX010000473.1:0-1612 GCA_046303595.1 Bacteroidia bacterium | reverse complement strand
GCCTAGCGGTGGAGCCATAAGCAACTGACGAAGATTTGCGGCGAAGATATTTACAGCAGTAGCTTCTGCCTTTTCGCGCATTGTTGAAAGGAGTTCCGTTTCCAGCGAAGGGGCAAGGAGACGTTTGTAACTGTCGCGGATGGCGTCTTTTACAAGCGCAGACGAGGGCGTATTTGATCTGATGATTTTTCGTTCGATAAACTCAAGCGAACGATCCTCATCCGGAAGTGCCGATACCCGTAAATAGCCAAAATCGTGGCCGCGCATCACAGCCATGAAGCGGTGCGATGGCACCTTCCAACAGGGCTCCGAATAGGTAAAATAGTCCAAGAATTTCGCGCCTTCGTCGGCTTTCGCTTTTACTACGGTAGAGGCGAATATGCCGTATTTCTCGAATCGAGTGCGCAGCGCCTGCCGCAATTCGATAATTTCAGAAATCCATTCTGCAATGATATCAGAGGCACCCTGTAATGCTGCTTCTGTATCGGGCACATCGTTGTTGATGAATGTCCGTGCGAGGTCTATAGGATTGCCCGGAAGTTGCGCGTAAATTTTCCGGGCAAGCGGTTCAAGCCCGAATGAACGGGCAACAGTTGCGCGCGTTTTACGTTTTGGTTTGTAGGGAAGGTAGACGTCTTCGAGCTCTGTAAGCGATGTGGCGGCCTTTACGGCATCGATAAGTTTGGTGTCGATAATTCCTTGCTCTGCTAGGGAGGATAGAATGGTTTTTCTTCTCTCATCAAGTTTTACGTAGTGCTGAAGCAATTCTTTTATCTGAAGAATTTTTTCTTCATCCAATGAACCGGTTTGTTCTTTCCGGTAACGTGCAATAAACGGAATCGTTGAGCCACTGTCGAGAAGCGATGCAACGGCTTTAACCTGATTGTGTTGAACCCCAAGGATATTCGCAATCTGTTCTGTAACTACCATCGGGCAAATATACGCCGAAGAAAAATAGGGAAACACGTGTCCCCGCCCGACTTAAAGTTCTGAAATAGCTATTCACATTCCAAGCTTATTTTTTGCACGGAAAAATGAACAAGCATGTTGGTAAAATGCTCATGAACGAATGCCATGCATTACACATAATTAAGTGCTTGGTAAACAAGTGTTTGATGAGCTTGGCGGTAATTGATATGCCAGCGATTTATCATTGTTCTGATTGTAAGATGTTGCAAAAGAGTCTTTTATGGATATCCGTTTTTAAACGTTTATAAACGACTAGTTGGGTGCATGACTCGTAACTTTGCCGTATGGGGAGGAGGAGTGGCGGCCCCCAAAACGAACGAGCATTTGTCATTCATTTTCAATACGTTGAACTTTTTTTCATTTGGGCGCCACGGGCGGGTTTTCCGGTTCAAGTCCGCGGCCCTAACCACGTAGCGCTCGCAACGCGGAGCTTTTCCCTTCAACCCCTGGCGCATGTACGCTAATACTTAAACCTCGTACTTCTGAATTCTATTTTGTTTTATACAATCTCGAATTTCGAACAAGCAAAAACACATCTCATATCGAACGTGTAAATGACGATTAACCTATTTTTTCCGAAAATGCATTTGAACCAAACCGCTCTTAAAGGCCCGCGAGTGTAGCAGTTCGAGTTCATTTTTTA
>JBKCFX010000472.1:0-1761 GCA_046303595.1 Bacteroidia bacterium | reverse complement strand
G
The DNA here is from genome assembly GCA_046303595.1 of Bacteroidia bacterium. Lineage (GTDB taxonomy): Bacteria > Bacteroidota > Bacteroidia > M30B66 > M30B66 > CAMCXT01. The sequence goes on along the minus strand of JBKCFX010000472.1, from coordinate 1,760 downwards.
TACCATACGTTCGATAGAATCCCACATTTCAGGAGGAATCGCCTCAAGATTGTTAAATTCTCCCCCACCCTGCAGCCATTCGCCGCCATCAATTGTTACGACTTCGCCATTCATGTAGGCCGAAAAATCTGAAAGCAGATACGCTGCCAAATTTGCAAGCTCTTCATGTTTCCCAAAGCGACGCAGCGGGATGCGTTGCAATGGATCGAGCTTGGCCGCCAAATCGGCCGGAAACAAACGACTCCATGCACCTTCGGTTGGAAAAGGCCCCGGAGCAATGGCATTGGAACGGATGTTATACTTTGCCCATTCAACCGCCAAACTGCGCGTGAGTGCAAGAACTCCCGCTTTCGCAATGGCCGAAGGAACCACGTAGCCCGAACCTGTCCATGCATACGTTGTAACAATATTGAGAAACGAACCCACAGTTTGTTGCTCAATCCAGCGTTTGCCGGCGGTTAAAGTGCAATTGTATGTGCCTTTCAAAACAATGTCGACAATCGTATCAAATGCTTTATGACTCAAGCGTTCGGTTGGACTGATAAAATTCCCTGCCGCATTGTTCACCCATGCATTTACGTGCCCAAATTCACTCACTGCCTTTTCAAAAGCGGCTTCGACTTCTTCGATTTTGCGCACATCGCAAACGGCATAGGCAATTTTACCGCCCAATCTAGAGAGTTCGGCACACGTATTTTTCAAAACATCTTCCTTGCGGGATGTAATGAGAACATTCGCGCCGCATTGTAAAAACATCTGCGACATCGATTTGCCAAGACCTGTTCCACCGCCGGTTACAACGATATTTTTTCCAAATAAAGCATTGTTACTTAACATTGAATTCATTTTACTCGTGGCGGTCATATTGGCATTCTATTTGAAACAAACCTAACAAATCAATTCTCGAATCGCATGCGCAAAATCTTCTTTTTCTTACCTCTGCATTTCTTAACATTCGCCACATTGGCACAAACTGCTGCATTAAGCATCTCGCTTCAGGACAGCAGTTTTTTTGTGGCCGAATTGAACGGCAGAATGTTCGATAAACCATCGACCGTAATGAATTTCTTCGACTTGCCGCGCGGGGAGCAAGATTTGCAGATTTACAAATTGATGCGAAATGGTAATTCAGAAATCCGCAAATCGGTTTATGAGGGACGAATACGTTTGCAGGAAGATGTGTTAACCACCGGATACATCGACAGCTTCAATCAATTTCGGGTGCTGGCTACCGAGCCACTTGAAAAAAAATCGAATACGCGCAGCAACCGGGGAAGAAGTGCTTCTTCAAAAAAAGCCATAAGCCGCGAACAGTTCGAAGGAGTAATTGAAAACCTGGCGGGAATAGCAGACGAAACAGAACGATTGCGGTCGGCAGAAGGAATTATTTCGACCAGTACATTCAGATCGAGACAAATTGCCGAAATGATGCTATTATTCGACAACGAAAATCGGCGCATTGCAGTTGCCAACTATGCTTACCGATACGTGATCGACCCTCAGAATTTCGGCGAAGTGCATCATTCACTTAGGTATCCTTCGAGCCACAGAAGGCTGATTCGGAGGATTAGGTAAAATTTAAAAGTTGAATTAGATTTTATTATCAAGCACAAAAATAAATTCGTAATTTCACCTTATGTCAACTAAAGAAATAATTCAAAGCATTAATAACCTTCCGTTTAAGCAGCGGATTGTTATTATTGAAAAGGTGCTCAAATCCCTTCATGAAAAGCCGGAAAGTAAACTTGAGAAGGCAGCTA
>JBKCFX010000471.1:0-7756 GCA_046303595.1 Bacteroidia bacterium | reverse complement strand
CTCATGATGTTTCCCATGGCACTTTCGGTGAGTTCAATGCTTGCCGGACAATCAGAAAGCGGCATGTCGGCCTTTAGGGTGAATTTGTTTTTAGGTATTGCCTATGCATCGAGTATAGGTGGAATGGCAACACTCATCGGTACTCCACCGAACGCTGCAGCCTCGGGCATCTTAGCTGCCAATTTTGGAGCGCCTATTGGTTTTTTGGAATGGATGTGGTATGGATTGCCCTTTTCATTGTTGCTATTGATTGGCGCTTTCGTCTTAATGACACGTTTTATTTTTCGCTTAAACCGAAACGAAACCCAAAGTGCAGATGCGTTGTTGCATCATGCCTTAACCGAATTGGGACCAATAAGTAACGCCGAGAAACGCACCCTGGCAATTTTTATCTCGGCTATTGTCCTTTGGTTGAGCGAGGGTCTTATTCGTTCTGTTTTTCCGAATTATCCTTTAAACGATGTGTTGATTGCACTCGTCGCCGGGATTTCATTTTTCATTGTGCGCAAAGACGAGAAAGAAACGCTGCTCGAATGGAGCGACACCACACGGCTGCCTTGGGGCATTTTACTCATGTTTGGCGGCGGATTAGCCTTGGCATTTGCCTTTAAATCGAGCGGCTCGCTTGAACTGTTAACACGTGCACTGGCACAATTCAACCATTTACCTGTAACACTTTACACCATTGTGTTGTGTTTGTTGGGAGTTATTCTCACAGCTTTCATGAGCAATCTGGCTATGGTAACATTGTTTGTTCCGGTAGTGGCCTCGCTTGCACTCAAACTGAATGTAGATCCGGCGGTATTCGTTATTCCTGTGACACTATCGGCAAGCTGCGATTTCATGTTCCCTATGAGCACACCGCCCAATGCCATCGCCTTCAGCAGCGGACATATCAATCCTCGTTCGATGCTCTGGGGCGGATTGATCCTGAATACCTTGGCCTTTGCGCTTCTTTGTTTTTTTGTGTGGTTGATGGGAATTTAGGGCGAAATATCTCCTGGATTACATATCTACCTTTAAGACAATATTATTCATGACCATTCGCAATAAATTGGTTTTCAATATCAAGCGAGTCTTACTTAAGTGTATTTCCACTTCCTACCTTAATTATTTGTTGTGCTCTGCTTATTGCACTTCCGTTCCGATAATACATAGTGTATACCTAATCAGTTGGATAAGGCTTGAATGAGCAAAAGATAAGGGAAACACGTGTTCCCGCCCAATCATAAGTTCGGAAATTTCTAGTATAAATAAAAGTAGAAAATTTGCTTCGAATTGTTGATAACTAGCCGTTTATAAACGTTTATTAACGGCTAGTTGGTTGGGGAATTCGTATCTTGAAACTGGGGAGGAGGAGTGGTGGCCCCCAGTGAAGTTGAGTGCTACATTCTCATTTTCAATTTTTTATATTTATAATACTTAGGCCGCCACGGGCGTGCTTTCCGGTTCAAGTCCTCGTCCCGATTCACTCTGCTTTCGGGCCTCCGGGCTTTACCCTCCAATCCCTGGCGGGTATGTAGCTTGATTCTAGAATCCGTTTGCACTCGAAATTTGATTCTCCAAAAAGCGCATAATTATTTGATTGGATTAATAAGTCGGGTAAGGTGTTAAATTCTTTTGTTTTCTAGGAGGACTTTTCAATCATTAATCATCCGTACGATTTTATATCGACAGCCGTCTTCTTGATTTTTAGGAATAATGATGTAAATGCCTCCCTTCAAATTTTGATTGTCCCAGGCAATGTCTTCCATGCAGGGCATTCGTTCTCCCAATAAATTCCAAATTTCTATTTCATGGCATGGAACCGGATTGGCTAAACCGAAATTGGCTCCCGAACAGTGTACGACTTCTTTGTGCTCATTTACTGCGTTAAATCCGGCGCTATAATCGAATTCAAATGCCGCCATTACCGGTAAGTGATCGGCCAAATCGTGTAAGGCCTGTATTACCGAATCGGGAGCCGATGTGTTTTGCGGATTTGCCAGGATTGAGGTGTTGTAATGTTCACCATCATTTCCGGGTGTATGATATGAGCCATCGATATACTGCAAGCCATAGTTTCCGTCGCGAACGAAGCGTGTACCCAATATAAAGTCGAAGCGGTCGTCCATCCCACCTGTTACTCCCAGATCGAACGAAGCCGTGCGTGGACTCTGTGTATGCACATCAGCAAAATTTACATTGTTGGACCAATCGCCCTCGCGATTAATAAAATCTACGAATTGCGCTTGGCCGTCGGCGCGCAGATTTTGCCATGCCGCTTCATCAGAACTATAAAGGTTAAGGTCGCCCTGCAGGATGAAATTATTCGAAGGATGACGATTATTGGCGTAAATGCGGATATCGGCGGCCTGTTGTGCACGTAAATTCTCGTTGTCGCTACCCTGACTCGATTTGAAGTGCACCAGCATGTTTGTCATCCATACTGTGTCGGGATAGCTTTCGAAATTCTGATTCGTGCTGTAAAAGCGATATACATTGGTAAAACGTGGCGAGGTTTGTATCGGAAATTGCGATGCGAGTCGCAGTTTTGATTTCCGGTAAAACATGGCCCCCATCAGTTCGCTTTCCTGAATCCAATTCGTTACGCCAAAAACCGAATCGTTGAAAACGTATTTTTTCAAGGAATCGATTGCTGATGCCTCCGTTAATTCATTCAGCCCAATCAGATCGGGTTGCAGGTAATTAACAATCGGACGAAGCAAGGGCGCCTTCAGTGAATTTCCTTCGGGAAAACGCAAAATATTGTATTGCAAAATACGAATGGTATCTTTTTGTGCACTCGTAAACCCACAAAGAATACCAAGCAATAATATTCCTAAACAGCTTCTTTTCAACATGGCTGCAAGGTATGCCAATTTCAGGTTGTAAAAATTAAATTCAAAGTGTATATTCGACACTTCAATGATTGTCATGCGTACGTTGATTTTTATTCTCTTCCTATTTTGGTTAGGAAATGATAAGGTGTTTTCACAGTATATATCACTTTCGCAGCCAGATCCCTCATACAATTGTCCGGTTGTATGTCAGGGTGGAACCTTACAGCTGAAGGTTTTTCAAATAGAAAATTTCCCTGCAGGAACACAAATTCAGGCGCTGCTTTCTAATGCAACCGGATCTTTCGCAAGCGGAACGCAAATTTTACCGGTTACGCAATACAGCATAACCAATGGCTCGAGCTGGACAAACGGTCCTTACCTTTTCTCCTCCAATATCACCAATTTGCTCATTCGCGTAACAATCCCCATCACCACTCCGGTTGGAACTGCATACTCCGTTAAAATGCGTGCGAGTACAGGTTACACCAGCAACGGTTTATTTCAATGCAATGGCGGAAATGTAATCAATGTAATACCTGCGAATGTTCCCCTTCCGGCAGTTGCACAATCACAATCAGGCAATGGCCAATGGATTGGTCATATTTATAATTGGACGGCAACAACCGGCGGCATATTGAATACTCCGGCTTTAATTGCAGAACAGAATTTTTTCGGTTCATCTAACTACCAAGGGCACGTGGTTTACAATGCCTTAAATCTGGATTTGTTTTTTAGTCAAAGTGGTGGGGTGCCGGGTTCAACTGCAAATGGCTCATCTTTCAATTGCGGACTGAATTATACCACCAATTTCAGCCTGCGATTGCGCCGCACAGAGAATTTTGCACCGGGCTTCTATCAACTAAGCATTCAGGGCGATGATGGGATTCGGCTCAGCATCGATGGCGGAACAACGTGGATATTGGATTCATTTATTGAGCAGGCCTATACCGGCAGCTTTCGTTCAACGGCTACAGTCTTTCCCACTGGCATTTGTTTAAGTGGAAATACCGATTTGGTTATTGAGTATTTTCAGCGCCCTGCAGACGCCCGATTAACCTTTACGGCAACACCACTTTCCGTTCCAATACTCAATAATCCGCAAAGCGTAAGTTTATGCCTCGCAGAATCGGCCAACTTTTCGGTTAATTCCATTCCTGGATATTCCTATCAATGGTTCGAAAGTAGCGACAATGGAGCAACATTTTCACCACTTGTAAATTCTGCGCCATATACGGGAGTAACTTCACCAAATCTCTCAATCAATCCGGTTACGTCCACCTTTAATGGCAATCAGTATTATTGTCTGGCAAGCGGTTCGTGCGGAACGCCTTTGGAATCCAGTCCTGCGGTGCTAACCTTGAATGCTGGTCCAAACGTAATTCAACACCCTGCAAACGCTGTTTATTGTGCCGGACAAAATCTGCAGTTTTTCGGAGGTGTTATTCCGAATGGCGTTCAAGTGCAGTGGCAATTGAGCACGGATGGCGGAAGTTCCTTTTCACCAATTTCCAATGGTGCATCCTACGCAGGCGTTACCTCGGGCACATTAACCGTTTTGAATCCGAACGACCAAGTTCAGGGGCAGTTTTACCGAATTTGTTACACGGCGTGCGGCGAAACAATTTGTTCGAATCCGGCTGAAGTGCTTCCTGGCAGTGCAGTGAACATAAGTCAACAACCACAAAACCTCACCTTGTGTGCGGGAACAAGCGGATCTGTTTCAACAGAAGCCACAAATGCAGCTGCCTATGTTTGGCAACTTGAGAGCGGAGGTAGTTTTATCGATTTGAATCTGAATCCTCAACAAGGGTTCACTGCGGCGAATTCATCAACGCTTCTAATTGATGGAGGTATTTTACCTGTGGGAACGTATTCGGTTCGCTGCCGCATTACCGGTTCATGTGCAGGCGATGTTTTTAGTATTCCGGTTCAGGTTCAGATAGATCCTGCGGCTTCAATTACGGTTCAGCCTCAGAATATTGCGGTGTGCGAAGGTTCGGATGCCGTATTCACCATCAATGCTTTAGGTACAACCTTTCAGTGGCAGCAAAGCAACGACAACGGACAAACATTCACCAACCTAGGAAATTCGGCTTTCATTACTGGAGCTACAACCAATCAGTTAACGCTTTTGGATGCTTCAGTGTCGTTGAATGGAATATTTTATCAATGTTTGGTTGTAAACGACTGTGGCGAAGTTTCGAGTCAGGCCGTTCAGTTAACAGTAGAAGCGGCTCCGGCATTAACGCAGCAGCCGGTAGACGAGTCAGGCTGTTCAGGCGAGAGCATTCAGATAACAGCGGCAGCATCAACAGCAGTAAACTGGCAGTGGTTTGTGAGTTTTGATAACGGCGATACCTATCAACCACTTGAAAATCAAAGTCCATACAGTGGAACAAGCGATGCAGTGCTCACCATTGATCCTCTTACGGATGCAATGAATGGGTTGATGTATCGCGCCGAGATATCTTCATGCAGCACCAGTATTCGCTCGAATGCGGTTGAGTTAACAGTGAATTCGAATCCTGAAATAACAATTTCATCACCTTCAACAAGCATAGCATTGGGCGATACCCTGGAGTTAACGGTTACAGGTGAGGCCGAATTCACATGGACGCAAGATGCTAGTTTAAGTTGTACCAATTGTGCAACACCACTTGCATTTCCGACAGAAACAACAACCTATACTGTTACCGGAGTAAACAGTTTCGGTTGTGTTGCGCGCGATAGCATCCAGATAAACGTCGACATCATTTGCGGGGAGATCTTTATACCGAATATATTTTCGCCCAATGGGAAAGGTCCGATTGTTAATGAATCGTATTGTGTTTACAGCGATTGTGTGGATTTGTTTAAATTGGTTATTTACAATCGTTGGGGAGAAAAACTTTTCGAAACGGCAGAAATTACGAATTGCTGGGATGGTAAATTCAATGGGACTGAAGCTCCCACCGGAGTGTATGCGTATAATTTGTATTTGAAGCAATTGGATGGAGCGATTGTAAACAAAACAGGAACAATAACGCTTATAAAATAACAAGCACAGGAGTATTTAATCCAAGCCTTCAACCACCCAGTTACGTCGTTCTATTTCTTCGATTGCAGCCTTTGATGAACTGAATGGTATTTCGGCTGTAATACCGAATAGGACATCACCGCCATCGGGCCTTGCTGAAAATCCCCTTGCTTTAATCCACTTCATCAATTCGCCCGATTCGGCATATGAACAGCGAATCTGAATGCGCTGTACAATCTGCTTTTCAACGATTCCGGTATCTTCCAGCGCCAGTTTCGCAGCCTCGCGGTAGGCGTGGATTAGGCCCGGTACTCCCAGCAATGTTCCTCCAAAATACCGTACAACAATTACCAACACATTCAATAGCTGCATCGATTTAAGTTGATTGAGGATTGGTTTTCCGGCCGAAGAAGAAGGTTCACCATCGTCGTTTGCCCGCCATCGTTCATTAATCGGATTTATACGATACGCATAACAATGGTGGCGGGCGGTTGGATGCTCTTTTCGAATAAGCTCCAGAGTCTGTTTTATATCTTCCTCATCCAGCACAGGAAAAGCTAATCCGACAAAACGACTGCCTCTATCGCGGAATATTCCTTCGCCACGACTTGGGATGGTAAAATAGTGGTCGTTTTGCATCTTATCTGCTCAGCACTGTTGAAATTAGGCTACTCGACATTCAAATAAAAATGGTTAACCAATCGGCGGTAGGAATCGTGGTATTGTCCACGCATTGTGGTTTCGATTTGAATTTCTGTCGCTTCGCATGCACCAGCCCCCTTGCTCAATTCGATTAACATCCGCACAGGCGCTTTGCCATCGCGCGGAATAACACTGCAGTAACGGGAAATATGCCATCCTTGGTTCAGCGTTTTCAAATTCAAACGATCGAATGATTCATATGGCAAAACAAATGAGGCTTTGCCTGATTCTGTGCTGAGGCGATATGCCATTTGAAACCATTCATCCATGCCATTGGAGGCATGTCGCGCATTTTTTCGCCGCACGTTTTCGGGCACAACATGCCCGGCGTGAAAGGGCGGATTGCAAACCACATGATCAAATATAGCTTCACTAAAACCGAAAACATCCGTCTGTACTATACGAATGCGCTCATTGAACTGCGAAGCGGCACAATTCTCTGCGGCCTGTTCTGCGGCATCCGAATCGATTTCTAGTCCTGTTACAATAGCATGTGTATTGCGTTGAGCCGCCATGAGCGCGATAATTCCACTTCCGCAGCCGGCATCCACAATACGATTAGACTCCTCAATATTAGCCCAAGCACCCAGCAGCACCGCATCTGTACCCACTTTCATGGCGCAGCGTTCGTGATGCACCGTAAACTGCTTGAACCGAAACCAGGTATTGGGCAATGAATATTATTTTTCGGTATATGCGCCCATCGCCGAGAACTTCTTGATACGCTCCTCGATGCGTTTTTCGGGCTTCATCTTTATCAGTTTAGCTAACTCTTTTATTACCGTGGTTTTAACGGTTTTGAAGATCTGGTCGTAATGCGTATGTGCACCACCAATCGGCTCGGGAATAATGCCATCGATGAGTTTATTCTGCATCATATCGGTGGCTGTAAGTTTAAGCTCGTTCGATGCCTTCTCTTTGAAGTCCCAGCTACGCCAAAGAATCGATGAGCACGACTCGGGCGAAATAACCGAATACCATGTATTTTCGAGCATCAATACTTTATCGCCAATCCCAATGCCCAACGCGCCGCCCGATGCTCCTTCGCCAATGATGATGCAAATTATCGGAACACGCAGCTTGGTCATCTCGAACAGATTGCGCGCAATGGCCTCGCCCTGCCCACGTTCTTCGGCTTCTAATCCGGGATAGGCGCCCGGTGTATCGATGAACGTAACTACCGGTATGTCGAACTTCTCGGCAAGCTTCATTAATC
>JBKCFX010000470.1:0-1271 GCA_046303595.1 Bacteroidia bacterium | reverse complement strand
TGCCCAGTAATCTTCAAAGTGCGCGACGGCAGCTACAACGAGCAGATTAAATTGTTCCAGGTATTGGGCTCTTCGGCCACCAATTTCATTCGCTTTGAAGGCGAGAGTGGCGACAGTTCGCTAGCAGAATTACATTATCAAGAAAACAATCCAAGCAACGATTTTACCTTATCTCTAACAGGAACAGACTACATCACCTTCCGCGATTTGGGTATTCGCCGTTCAAACGGTTCGGGTAACCTATTTATCCAGAATAACGCACACCACGTAACGGTGGAAAATTGCTGGTTGGGTCATGTTGTTTCTCCCAATTCGAGCTGTGATTCCATGCTAACATTTCGGAACAACCAAATGCAAGACTACAACCTTACATTATCGAACTCAACTAGGGCAAAAGGAATAGTAATAGAAAACAATGAAGCCGGCAGCATTATTATCAATAATAGCAGTGATGTTAATATTGATAATAATAATTTTGGGTATTTATCACTCAGTAACTCTGACATTTGTGAGATTAAAAATAATTCGGGATGGACATGGGCTAATGATTCTTTTGCATATAGAATAACTATCAATAATTGTAGAGAAATATTATCGCGCGACAATTTGTTTTACGTTCATGAGACAAATGAGGACACCTTATTGGATGTTTATTCCAATCGTACACCTGTATATGGGGATGACTGGGGTTTTATTTCGCGAGATTGTAGGAAAATGAAGATACATAACAATGAGATTTATAATAGCTATGGCATCTACAACTTGAGGGGAGATAGTATAGAGGTAAAAAGAAATTATACCAAGAATTCATTTTTAGATCGAGGGTATGGATTGTATTTTGAAGGTATTGGGAATAGTTTGGTAGTTGATAGCAATGATGTCAATGATCCCAAGGAATTTGGAATCGTATGCAGGCCATATGGTTCTGTTACATGGAAAGTTAGAGAGAATATAATTAAGGGCGCGGGTGATAACGGTGTATTGATTGAATGGGGCTCCGGGGGAGAATATATTGATAACAGGATCCTTGGGATGAGATATGGGACTGGATTTGTTATAAATAATGCAAATGTATTAGTAGCAAATAATTATGTTCAATCAACAGGACTGGGAATTGCAAAAGGTATTAGTTTAAGATCAGGTGCAAGTGGTTCTCGCATCGTATTCAACTCCGTAAACATTACAGGTACCGATGTCGAAAATGGTGTAGCACTCGAAGTGTTGGGTGGAAACAACTACGTGGTAAAAAACAACATCTTCGCCAATAATGG
>JBKCFX010000469.1:0-1405 GCA_046303595.1 Bacteroidia bacterium | reverse complement strand
CCTTATACACCGTACCAAAGCCGCCGCCGCCGAGTTTATCGGTTTTGCGATTATAGATGTAGCGCTGGTCGAAGTTCATGGATTATGCGTCGATTTTATGGTGGTTTGTAAAAATAATAATCGCTTTAACAGATAACAAATCAACTTATTGTATCTCGCCAGTATCGTTAATAGGTATGTTAAAATACGGTTTGCATCTTTTGAAAATTTCGATTCGCCTTCGGCGAATTGGTTTTTTTTAGCGCTTTGCCAAAAGGGAGGGAGGGACGACCGACCAAAAGGCAAAGCGCTTTAGCTTAAAAAGGAAGGACAGATTAACCCCTGTTACTTGGGGGAGACAAGGCGGAAGCCTATGCTGTAGTCGCGGTAGTAGGGCGCGCGGCAGTGGCGGTACGCACTCCGGCAGTACTGCGCATCGGGGTACCAACCGCCACCACGGAACACGCGGTTAGAGCCCGATGATGGGCCCTGCGGATTGGTTTGTGCCGATGTTGGATAATGGCCATACCAATCGGAAACCCACTCGAATACATTGCCGTGCATGTTGTACAAGCCCCATGCGTTGGGCGAATAACTATCTACCGGTATGGTTTTTTTATTGTATGTTCCTTTGTTGCAGTTTGTATAAGGATAATTACTACCGTCGTAATTCGCTTCGTTGGTGTTTAAACAAGTGCCTGTGTTAAAAGGCGAGGTGCTGCCTGCCCGGCAGGCATAGTCCCATTGGGCTTCGGTAGGTAAGGCGTACCCCACATAGTCGGCAAAGGCCTTGGCATCGTGCCAGCTCACGTTAATAACAGGGCGGTTTCCACGACCCCAGCCTTCATCACTAGGCTTTTCTCTGTTTGTAGCTTCGCAAAAGGCATCGTATTGAGCAAACGTTACCTCATATTTGCTCATCTTAAACCCATCAAGTGTTACGGTATGCTGATCTTCAATTCTGCTGCGATCGACTTCATTACTCGGGCTGCCCATGGTAAAGGTGCCGCCGGGTATATCTACCCATTCTATCGCTAGTTTAGACCTTGCGGGTGGTTCAACAGGTTCAGGCTCTTGCTCCTTTGGCAAAATTGTACCGGTCTTACTTGCCTGTGTTTCTTGCACGCTTCCTTTTTGATTCGGTATGGTATCGGTACGTACTTTAGCCGAGTCTATGTGTAATGCAGTGGTGTCTTTTTCGGGGTTAACAACAGGGGCAGGTTTTGGAGCAGGTGGCCAAATAATTAATACGATTACAAGCAAAGCCAGCACCACCGCTGCTATGGGCAGGTCTTTTTTCCAGTTTAATTCGGGAGGCGGTGGCGGTGGAGGCGGTGGTTCGGGCGGCACCACAATCGTTTTTTGCGTACCCTGTTCTTGCGGTGCGCTCTTTTTTTCGTTGAGCAAATCGAGCAACTCATCGGCT
>JBKCFX010000468.1:0-1606 GCA_046303595.1 Bacteroidia bacterium | reverse complement strand
CAGAAAGCTCATACGCTTAAACAAAATTTGCCTGACTAAAATGCTTCAGTCAATGTTGCATCTTCAAATGTTGCTCAAATTTTGTTTAGACACTAAACGGATTACTTCCCCGTTATCCAACGATAAATATCGTTCCCATTCGCGTAAACAAGCAAGGATAACAATAATATCATCCCAATCAATTGTGCCTTTTCCAATACTTTCTCGGATGGCTTACGGCCGGTAATCATTTCCCAAACTAGAAAAACAACATGTCCGCCATCCAGCGCCGGAATGGGGAGGATATTCATGAATGCAAGAACTATCGACAGAAATGCCGTAAAGCCCCAAAATTGTCGCCAGTCCCAGTTGCTATCGAATTGCTTGGCAATGGAAGCAAAGCCGCCAACTTGTTTCGCTCCAGTCTTCGTGAAAACAAGTTTGAATTGTTTTACATAGTTCGTTAATGTTTGCCAGCCTTCGTTTATACCTGCAGGAAAGGATGCAAAAAAGCCGTACTGCTGTGTTTCGGTTTGTATGAATTTATCGGGGCCGTATGGGAAAAATCCGATTCGCCCTTCCTCCGAAATGCTTAAGGTTAGCGCCAAACTATCGGCTCCGCGTAAAACAGTTACAGCTGCCTTCTTACCTTTGCGTGCCTGCAATTCGCGCTGTAAATCGGCAAACCAAGGCGTACTTACTGAGTCAACAGCAATGATTTTATCATCGGTACGCAATCCGGCTTTATAATTTTCGGACGAGGCATCGAGCTCCTGAACAATCGTTGGAAATGCAGGCACAAACAACTTTGGCTCGCGCTGCGCAATAACCTGCTCGGCGAAATCCTTTGCGATTGGAATGTGTACTTCCTGTCCGCTACGGTTCACAATTACCTCGGTCGGATTATCCAACAACAACGCAAGATTCGCCTCCTGAAAATGCTTCGGTTTGGTTCCGTTCACTTCCACCAATACATCGCCCGAGCGAAAACCGGCCGAATACGCTAGGCTATCGCCCACCATGATGCCGTTTGCAGCGTTTTTAATCGGCAGAACTTCTTTCCCCCAAACAAACAATACCATCGCATAAAGGAACATTCCCAAAATAAGATTCACAGTTACGCCTCCAATCATGATGATTAATCGCTGCCATGCTGGTTTCGCGCGAAACTCCCAGGGCTGTGCAGGCTTGGCCATCTGCTCCTTGTCCATCGATTCGTCGATCATGCCCGAAATCTTCACATAACCGCCCAAAGGCAACCAACCAATTCCATATTCGGTATCGCCTTTCTTTGTTTTGAAAAGCGAAAACCAGGGATCGAAAAACAAATAGAATTTCTCAACACGGGTTCCAAACAGTCGGGCCGGAACAAAGTGCCCCAGTTCGTGTAGGATTACAAGAATGGATAAGCTTAGAATGAGTTGAGCGGTTATTATGAGAATGTCCATGGGTATAAAATCGGCGTAAAGGTATTAATATTCGCTATTTGGCTTAATTGGCTTTGATGCTGCAGAATTCCCTAGCCACATGGCGCGTTTCTGCATCGGTTTGCACGTAATCGTCGTATGTTGGTTTGGATTTCACCGGAATTTTTGCGAGGCAATGCGCCACCAGATCGCTCATGGCA
>JBKCFX010000467.1:0-9711 GCA_046303595.1 Bacteroidia bacterium | reverse complement strand
AAACATCTGCGTGTTCGATTGCAAGTTCTGCTCGTACTCACGCCTGCTGAAACACCGCGAGGAAGGATGGGAGTTTTCGGAAGAACAGATTCTCGATATCGTGCGTACCTATCGGGATAAGCCGGTTACCGAAGTGCACATTGTTGGCGGTGTGCACCCGAAAATGGGTTTGCGTTATTTTGCCGAACTCATCAAAAAAGTAAAGGAAATTATTCCGTCCATTCATGTGAAAGCCTTCACAGCCGTAGAATTGGAATACATGTGTCGAAAGGCCGGAGTGAGTTATGAAGAGGGCTTGAAAATCTTGAAAGATCACGGACAAGATTCGCTACCGGGTGGAGGCGCTGAAATCTTCGACGAGTCTATTCGCAATGAAATCTGTGCCGATAAATGTACTGCGGCGCAATGGCTCGAGATACACCGTACAGCGCATAAAATAGGAATGCCTTCGAATGCAACGATGCTGTACGGACATATTGAATCGTATGCCCACCGCATCGATCACATGGAACGATTACGGAAATTGCAGGACGAAACCGGCGGCTTCAACACCTTCATTCCGCTTAAGTTCAGAAATAAGGGCAACCAGATGAGCCATATCGCTGAGGTGTCGGTAATCGAGGATCTCCGCAATTATGCCATTGCACGCATTTATCTCGATAATTTCGCACATATAAAGACTTATTGGCCCATGATTGGCCGTAGCACAGCGCAACTGAGCTTGTCGTATGGTGTGGACGACCTCGACGGCACGATCGACGATACCACCAAAATTTATTCGATGGCCGGTTCCGAAGAACATAGCCCTTCGCTAACTACCGAAGAAATAATTGCCTTAATTTCCGAAACCGGCCGCGTTGCAGTTGAGCGCGATACGGTTTACAATGTTATCCGAAATTACAACGTACACCCACTCGAAGCTGAAACTACCCCCAACCCATGATCAAAGCGAACGTACTCGACTCTATTTTTGAGATTATTTTTAACCGCGAAAAATCCGAGGGCAACATCAATCAAACGCCCTTCAGCTGGGACGTAAAGCATCAAGGAAATGGGGTTTATCAAGTGGTTTACAAACAAAAAACCTATACGTTAATTCTCGAATCGGGCGATGCCGAAACGGGCATTTACAAAATCCAGCTCAATGGAAAGCCGCTCGAAATTGCCACATTCGACCGCATCCAACTCTTGCTGAAAGCGATGGGAATGGATACCGCGATGGGGAAGAAGATCAACGAAATTAAGGCGCCGATGCCGGGGCTGGTGTTGCGCATTCCAATCAATGAGGGCGATTCGGTTTCAAAAGGAGAGGGATTGTTGGTGCTCGAGGCGATGAAAATGGAAAACAGCATCAAAGCACCAAGCGATGTGGTGGTTTCAAAGATTCATGTGAAGCCCGGACAGGCAGTAGAGAAGAACCAATTGCTGGTATCGTTTGCATAAGTCATCTTTTCAATAAAAACGCCTTAGCCCTGAATTGAAGGACTAAGGCGTTTTCGTTTAAATGCTCATGTTTATTGCTTCACAACACGAATCACTTCGGGCTTGTTTCCTTGCATGATGTGCAGAAAATACGTTCCGGCATCAAATTGACCAAGGTTCAGCGAGAGTGTTTTTCCTGCAATTGTTCCGGTATAGACCGTTTTACCCAACATGTCGATAATTTGAAAGGAAGTTGACAAGGCATTTGTGCTACGCAGTGTTAGTGTTTCTGCAAATGGGTTAGGAAATACGGTTAATTCCGAACCTTTTTGGTGCTGAATGCTTGTAGAAATTGACGGCGTAATGATCGCATCAGGCGCTGATGGCGTTTCTTCGCGATTTCCAACCCAATCGGTTGCTACGGTGTAAAAGGCGTACGTGTCGCCAATGCGGCCGGTATATACTAGCGTATCGTTTACCATCCCATCGCAGATGCGGTAAGTTGCCGTATCGTTGATGCTCATATACAGTTCTGTTTCGGCAATTCCCGCCGCATTATCGCTGGCTAACCAACGCACCACAAATGTACTGTCGTTAAGGAACTCGGTTATTTCCTGAACGCTGCTTTCGGGCGCTTCTTTGTCGATGGTGTTCAAGAATTGCGGAGTGATGATACTTTCATTGGCATCAAAAACAATTGTTGCCGCATTTTCGATGGGTGTATCATTTTCCAGATCTGAGAGAGCATTAATCTGGAACTTCACAAAGCCGCGTCCTTCGGTTCCATCCACGTTAGGATTTAAAAATCCATCATCTACACTGGTATTGGGCTCGCGGGTATCGGCATTGAGCGAAATAAACTCCCAAAGGGCAATGCCGCTTGTCTCATTCACATTTCCGTTAATGCGCAGGATGGTGTTTTTAGCGGGACGAAGGTCAATTTCCTGGACAAAATCTGTATTCTGTGAGCTCACTTCGAAAATCTGTCCGTCGAAGCCAAATTCAAGGAAACGGAAAGTACTCATGTTGAACTTACTTAAATCGAGTGTGTCGTATAAGTAAACCGAAGAAGCAGCGGCCGAAGCTGTATCCACGTTCTCGAATTCAATGATGTAATCTATGGGCAAGCTACCATTGATGCAATTGAGTTCATTGAAACCTACAGGGCCGGTTTTACTATTCGGATCAAGGGAAGCTACACTCTGAAATGTTGCAAAACAGGTTCCCTGCGATTCACAATCGGGTACATTCTCCGACACAAGCTGGCAATTGGAGAGGTCGCCAACAAGATCTGCATTACTCGAAATTATTTCGGGCGAAGTGCCGTACACACCATTCACAAAAGTAACGGTTGTTTCTACCATTTGCCCGAATCCGGGATTCGAAACCGGTGCATTTCCGCAATCTACTTGCGACTCGATCAGTGCCATGTTTAAATCGGCTAAAATCTGGTTGGCAGTGCTGACGATGGTATTGCTAATCACATCAGCCAGGCTTTCAATTCCAGCATCGCAATCTGCGCCTGGAGCGTTGGGTAAATTATTCACACCGCACTGAAAACACTGCGTAAGTGTTGTAAAACTTGCACCCGGTGGTACTGGAAGTTGCTCAACAATTGGAACTTCGAAGCCCGAGCAGCGCAACTCAAAAGGTCCGAGTTCTTCGGGTTTAATTAATATTTTGATGGTTTGCGTTTCGCCCGGACTGAGGTATGGAAGAACAAAATACCCTACATTAATAGTCTCGGATGGATTCGCTGGGTTAGGAATAGGGAAGAAGTGCTGTCCGCCTAAATTTTGAGAGGCCGTTCCTGAGCCATTTGTAGGGGCAACCGGATTCAGGAGTACTACTTGCGAACTCCCACCTCCAACACCAACACCAACACCAACACCGGCCGCTGGTTTGTTTGAATTGTTGGTTACCTGAACACTGTGTCCGGAGAACACATTATTTAGCGTTCTGCCTGGCGAATTAATCGTAATGTCGGGTTTGATTGCATCGGGCAATTCAACCGTTAACCCATTAAATAGGGTGTCTGAAAAGCTCCCTGAGCTGAAAACCACATCATACAAACCGGTAGGGATGCCATCGAAATTAAAATGCCCTTGAATTTGGCCATTGCTAATGAAGAAAAGCGTATCGGTTTCGATTACTGTTCCGTTTTGAATCAATTGAAATGTTCCATTGGTAAATGGCACTCCACCAAACAGATTTAAGCGAAAATAACCTTCGTTGGCAATGGTATTGGGTTCGATGCGCGCCAAACCGGGTAAATTTACTGTCGAACACGATGTAGTGGTTCCGCATGAATTGCTGGCCGATAAACAGGCGTTGTAATTGCCGGGTTGCGTGTAGCTATGTGTTGCAAAAAGTTGATTTACAGCCGGGCTACCGTCACCAAAATTCCAAGAGTAGGAACTCGAGTTTTCAACCTCTCCTTCAAAAAAAGCAGTTGCATTTTGTAGTGTAAATGAACTTGTGATGACAGGAACCGGTGGTGGCGTGTTACTTACCTTAAAAAGACAAAAACCTCCGGGTGTAGTTGCATAATTAATACATCCGAAAATTGAATTATTGCCGCCACCTATAAGGCCTCCTGCTATGATATTGTTTTCGGAATCTACAGCAATATCATTGCTGTAATCAGTTCCTCCGTTGGTGCCGTAGCCGATTGCACTGAGCAATTGCTTGTCGGGAGTAAACCGAGCGATAAAACCATTGCCATTAAAGCTGTTCGTAGGTAATGGAATTGAACCGATGCTGGTATAGGCACTTCCATACGATCCATTAATAATTAAATTTCCCAAACCATCGATTAGCAAATTACAGGGCTGCTGACCAGTGCCGATTAAATTGTAAGCCCACACCGGATTGCCACTGTTGTCGTATTTTAATAAAGTTTGAAAATTGCTGTTTAAAATCGGGTCGTAAATGGTGTCGTTTGCGAATTGTATGAAAGTGCCCCCCTGAACATAAACAGCGAAATAGACATTTTCCTCGTTATCGATTTCGCAAGCATTGCCGCTTATCGAAAATGGGCTTCCCAAACCAAAGTCGATATGACGAATTACCGTTCCGGCCGTATCGATTACACATGCAATAGCGAATGCCGCGTTTTGACTCGGAATAGAAAATCCTTCAAATATATAGCCATTGGTGGCGGTTCCACAAAATACCAATTGGCCCACGTCGTTTTTGGAAAGACTCGGCTCGTATAATCCTGTAGCAAATGGCTTTACAAATTGAATAACGCCATCAAGTGTTGTTTTGGAAAATGCTACAGATGATACACAGTAGATGAAATCGTCTACAACCTGTAACTTTCCGTTAGAAAACAACTGGCTGTTGCTGGTATTGATAAGCTTGATGAAATTGCCATCGCCATCGAATTTAACGATGCACGCCTCTGCTAAAGTGTTTTGGAACGTGGTATCTTCAAAAAAAAGTGTAGGAAATTGAAGCGCCACTGAAGCATAGACATTGTTGTTACTATCGAGTGCAATATCGTAAGGGGTGTCGTACCAATCGCCACCAAAGCGCTTAAAGAAAAGCGGTTCGCCTAGAGGCGAAAATTTAGCGATAAACAAGTCGGTTTGTCCGCCCCCGCCTGGTGAAATAACCGTGTATTGTTGCCCGTTAAAGTTAAACTGTTGCGAAAACGAACCTAGGGCGTAGGTGTTATTCTCTGAATCTGTTACAACGGCTTTAATTTGTTGATTTGAACCCGAAATTGCTTCAGATTTACTGAGCCATTCAACGGTTTGACCATTCAACAAGGATAATTGAGTAATAATTAGAATTGAAGCGATCAGTAGATTTTTCATCAGATAGAAGTTTCCTGCAAAACTAAATCTGCGATAATATTGAGTCAATCACTAATATTAGTGATGTCCATTACAAGAACGGCTTAGTGCTTAATTAACGCGCGTACCTGAATTGCTGCAAGAAACGCACGTCGTTCTGAGAAAACAGACGCAAATCTTTAACGCGGTATTTCAGAATCGCAATACGTTCAATCCCCATTCCCAGCGCAAAGCCCGAATACGCTTCAGGGTCGATATTGCAATTCTTCAGCACATTGGGATGCACCATGCCGCAGCCTAAGATTTCGACCCAGCCCGAATGTTTGCAGATTGAACAACCATCTCCACTGCAAACGGTACACGAAATATCCATTTCGGCTGATGGTTCTGTAAATGGGAAATAAGACGGACGCAAGCGGATTTTCGTTTCGCTACCGAACAACTCGCGTGCGAAATGAAGCAGTGTTTGTTTGAGATCTGCAAACGAAACGTTTTTGTCGATATACAAGGCTTCGACCTGGTGGAAGAAGCAATGAGCCCGTGCCGAGATGGCTTCGTTGCGGTAAACGCGCCCGGGCATGATCATGCGGAATGGCGGACGACCTTGCTCCATCATGCGAATCTGAACAGATGAAGTGTGCGTGCGCAAGGCCATTTTATCGGCACCATCAATAAAAAATGTATCCTGCATGTCGCGGGCAGGATGCTCTTCGGGGAAATTCAGTGCGCTGAAGTTGTGCCAGTCGTCCTCGATTTCGGGTCCTTCGGCAACGGTAAAACCCAATCTGTTGAAGATGGCTTTTATTTCCTCAGCTACGATTGTTAAGGGATGGCGGTTGCCAACTTCGAACGGAAGGCCGGGCGCAGTAGCATCAAACTGAGAATTAACAGACTTCGTTGATTCTGCCTCATCTTTCGCATTTTTCCAAAGCTCTTCGGCACGTACTTTTAATTTATTTAACAAGGCGCCTATTTCGCGTCTTTCTTCGGGAGCCACTTCACGAAATCGCTCAAACAATGCAGGGATAATACCTTTTTTACTCAGGTAACGCAGCCTGAATGCTTCGGTTTCATCAATCCCGTTAAGCGAATACGCTTCGATTTCCAGCGCTATTTTATCGATTTCTGTCTTGATCATAAACTCGCGCAAATATACAGTATGGCATCTTTAAACCCGATTTTTTCTTCAGCGCTTGCAACATTTCAGACCGAGCAGGCGTTATAGAATTGTTAATTAGATATCTTTTGCTATTTTTGACAACCTTACGAAAATAGAAGATTATGAAATTTTCAGTTAAATCGACTCTGATTGTTCTGTTAGCGACAATTTCAATAGGGAACTTTTCCTGTAAGGAGAAGGATTTAACATGCACGGCCATCATTAAAGTTGTACGTTCAATTGGTGGTCCAGCACCATCCGCAAAGGTTACCTTAACATCAGAATTTGGGCAATTGAGTGAAACGCACGATTTGGATCCGGCTTTGGTTGAGCCCAACAATACCAAAATTACAGATGCCAATGGTGAAGTGTCGTTCACGTTCAAATATCCTGCGATACTCGATGTTAAAGTTACGCACATTTCCTACGGTACTGCCGATGACCTGGTTAAGCTCGAAGAGGGTGAGACGGTTACAAAGACAGTAACCTTACAGTAGACCTCATTTCTTCAGGGTTTTATACAGGATGCCTACTTTTTTTTGTGTAGTATCTTGACAAGTAAAATATTTTGGTACATTTGCAGCCCCACGGTGAGGTGGGTGAGAGGCTGAAACCACCAGTTTGCTAAACTGACGTACGGGAAACTGTACCGCGGGTTCGAATCCCGCCCTCACCGCACCTAAGAAATTGGCCTCGTGCCGGTTCGGGATGTAGCGTAGTCCGGTCATCGCGCCTGGTTTGGGACCAGGAGGTCGCAAGTTCGAATCTTGCCATCCCGACATACCGAAAAGCCACCTCAGAAAGGTGGCTTTTTTCATTATACACCTCCTTACACGCTTGCTAGGCAATGCATTCAGAAATGAAAAAACGACCCCAGCAGAGCACGAGGCCACAAGTTTAAATCGTAAGCTTTTGTGGTGGGCAATTCCCAAAAAGAGCTTGCCATCCCGACCCAAATAAGGCCTCAGTTTTCGACCAAAGCGGAGGCATTGCCTAATTCCCTCTAACAGGAAGGCTTTAATTAACGATTTAGCAAAGCTTTGAATTATTGGCTATTTGAAAGCTTTACGTACCTTTCGCGCATGAATGAACGTAAGCTTATTTTGGTCTGTAACGATGATGGAATTACAGCACCCGGCATCCGCAATCTGATTGAAGTTGTTGAAGAATATGGCGAAGTTGTGGTTGTTGCGCCCGATAAGCCACAGTCGGCCATGGGACATGCCATTACCATAAATTCAACCTTACGCATTCACCCTTACCGTGCGGGAAACAGGCGAGAATTTGCATGCAGCGGTACGCCGGTAGATTGCATCAAGCTTGCCGTCAATAAATTATTAAACCGAAAACCCGATTTAATCGTTTCCGGTATAAACCATGGTTCGAATGCATCAATTAATGTAATTTATTCCGGTACCATGTCGGCTGCCATGGAAGGCGCTCTGGAAGGCATTCCATCGATTGGATTTTCGCTCACCGATCATTCTATAGATGCCGATTTTAGTGCATCACGCGAGTATGTTCGTAAAATCGTTGAGCATGTCTTGCGCGATGGAATTCCGCAAGGGGTTTGCCTGAATGTGAATATTCCGAATGTTAGTGCGGAAATGATTCGTGGTATTAAAGTATGCCGCCAGGCACGCGCCAATTGGGAAGAAGAATTCGACGAACGCAAGGATCCATCAGGCAAACCCTATTACTGGCTAACCGGTGTGTTTCGTAACTACGATGATGGCGACGATACCGATATTCGTGCGCTCGAAAACAATTATATATCTGTTGTGCCTTGCCAAGTAGATCTTACGGCTCACCATGCCATTGAACGCTATAAACACTGGGAGAATGTTCCGTAAAAATTCCCTGGGGTTTGGAGCCTCGATAGGGGCCATCATCCCATTGCTTATTTATGTCGTTATTCAGGAAGTGTTTAAGGTCGAACGCAACGGAGTAATTGTGCCAAGGTTCGACCAAGCTACAATTTTGGTGCTTTCGATTGCGGCGAATTTAATCCCGTTTAGTCGCTACATGAAAGATCAGCGCTATGAGCAAACCGGGAAAGGCATTTTGCTGTCCACATTTCTGTATGCTGCAATTTACATCTTCCTGAAGTTTTTTAAGGAGGTGTAAACTCAATTCGGTTTGCAATAGTCACTCGCAATCTGCACTAAAACGGATTTGAATACGCAGGGTTCGTAATAAATGTGCTATCGGTGAAGGTTTTCAGAAAGGCAACCAAATCGGCTTTGTCCTGTGCCGACAGATTTAGTCCCGTTCCTACATGCTTCATCAGCGGATCGACGGTTGCCGATGGCTTTCCACCCGAATTGTAGTGGTCCACCACTTCTTCAAGCGTGGCAAATCGTCCGTCGTGCATATAAGGTGCGGTTAAAGCTATATTGCGAAGGGTGGGTGTCAGAAATTTTCCGTTGTCAAAGGGATTGCCGGTAATACCGCCGAGGCCAAGGTCGGTGAATACCGAATCGAGTCCGTTGTTGTGAAACTGGTTGTCGGTTAGCAATCTGCCGCCGTCGATGTTATGGCAATGAAAACAATCGCCACGCTCGGTGATGAATATGGATAAACCATTCATCTCTTGCGGAGTGAGATTGAGTTCGTAGCGTAAGCGTTTATCGAGGCGCGAATTGTAACTAACCATGGAACGCATGAATTGCGCAAGTGCCTTGGCTACATGCAATGAATCAAATTCATAGGTTCCAAAAGCTGCATAGAACTCGTTTTTGTAATTCTTCGCATTTTTCAGTTTGGCAACCGCATCGGGCCAACGTTGATGCATTTCGATGGGATTTGGCACAGGCTCCAGCGCTTGCTTCTCGAGCGATTCGGCGCGGCCATCCCAAAAAAAACGTAAGTTAAACGCTAAATTAACCAAGCCATGCGCATTGCGCGTTCCCTGGATGCCATCTATTCCGGTACTGAATTTATTCCCGTTATCGCTAAAGCCAAGTGCCTGGTTGTGACAAGAAGCACACGATTGTGTATTATTAGCCGACAATAAGGTTTCGTAGAAAAGCTTTCTTCCAAGTGCCACGCCTTCAACCGTGGTAGGATTGTCGCTCGGCTCTATCGGAGCAGGAAAGCCAACGGGACGAACCAATTCAAAAGGGGTAGGATTAAACGGCGGTTTCTCTTCTTCAGGCTCTTCTTTGCGGCATGCAGCAAGCATCAGACTGAGAACAGCCATCACCATCACCATTCGAATTATCACCTTCTGCATAATCTTCAAACACAGATAATCCATCATGTTTTAAATTCGGTATTGTACAAAAAACCTTCATCACTCAAACTTCGAAGAAAAGCCAATAATGT
>JBKCFX010000466.1:0-8140 GCA_046303595.1 Bacteroidia bacterium | reverse complement strand
AGAAATGGAGGCGAAATCTGTTTTCCCGAACACACGTGCCGCATTCGATGGAATGCAGGTTGTTTTGGAAGCTTAAAAAAAGCTCAGAGTTTAAATTTAATTCGTCCGAAGACGAATTAATGCCTCTTGAATGTTTTTTTTCGTGTACAAACGAATAATAACTATTTTTGTAAAAATTATTAGGATATGGACGAGATATTACAGTCTATTGAGCGCTTTAATTTCTGGACTAAGCAGGATTTTCATGCCGGGTTTTCGAGGCCTCTATATCTCGACAAGATCTCGAAATACCTGAATAACTCACTGGTGAAAGTGCTGGTGGGGCAGCGGCGCAGCGGCAAAAGTTACATCTTGCGCCAGATAGCCGAACAGCTTATCCATTCGGGAGTTCCACCTCAAAACACCCTTTTTATAAACAAGGAATTTTTGGAGTTTGATGCCATACAGAATTATAAAGATTTGAACCAGCTCATACGGGCTTACAAAACCAAGTTTAAGCCCAAAGGCAAAGTGTATTTGTTTATGGATGAGATCCAGAATATAGCGCAATGGGAACGGCTGGTAAATTCGTATGCACAGGATTTTAGCGAGAGCTACGAATTGTTCATCAGTGGCTCCAACTCAAGCATGTTGTCGGGCGAATTGTCGACATTGCTTTCGGGGCGCTACATCACATTCGAAATATTTCCCTTTAGTTATACCGAGTATGTGAATGTTTTAAAGTTAGAACGTGGCAAATCGAGTTTTATAGCCTATTTACAATCAGGCGGTTTGCCCGAACTGATGCACTTGCCCGATGAAGAAACCAAGCGCCATTATGTATCGGCTGTTAAGGATACAGTATTGCTGCGCGACATCATACAGCGTTACGCCATAAAAGACCCCAAATTGTTGGAAGATATTTTTATCTATCTCATCAACACATCATCCAATTTGCTTTCGATAAATAATATTTCCAAATATTTTAAAAGCCAGGGGCGCAATACCAGCTTCGATACCATCGCAAATTACATAAGGTATCTCCAAGATTCGTTTTTGGTTCATCGGGTCGAGCGTTTCGACATACGGGGCAAGGAAACGATTGCCGGAAACGCGAAATATTACAGCAACGATCAGGCTTACCGAAATTATCTGTTTTCGGGATACAGCCACGGAACCGGCTACCAGCTCGAAACCATCATATATCTCGAGCTTAAACGGCAGGGCTTTGAGGTATATGCCGGAGTATTGCCGCAAAAGGAAGTGGATTTTGTTGCACGCAAGGCCGACCGGGTGTTGTATGTGCAATGCGCCTATCTGTTGGCCGAAGAATCCACTGTACAGCGCGAATATTCGGCACTAAATGCCATTAGCGACCACTACGAAAAATGGGTGTTGAGCTTAGACGATATAACGTTTCCGGTGCAAAACGGAATACGGCATTTGCAAGCCTGGGAGTTTGATACAAAGCTTGGTTTGGGTTAAGTTAATGAAGCCAAAGAAATATCTCGACTCCATATTCTAAGATTGAAGTATGCACATTTCCTCGTTCAAGAATTTTGACTCTGAATGGCATGAACACGTCCGATATTTTCGGAAACAACCGAAAAACCTCTGCTAATTTTTGGAGTAAAACGCTGAACTTTAAATACTTTTGGGTTGAAGTTCAATAGGCAATGAACATGTGCCTACATTGCAGCAGTGGATATAAACACCGACTTATTGACGAAAATTGTGTTTTATATGTGTTTTTGTCTATAATACAAATAACTTTGGTTTCGAAACATTATTTAACACTATTAACAAATGATAAAGCGGGAAGTGTACTTAGAACCACCTTCGGCTTCCATCAAACATTCGTTTGAATTTGGGTTTGTTACCAACGAAAGGAATCTGATGAAGATGCATTTTTAAGGATTATTTTGCTTTGAGGAGTTCGCGCAGGAATTGAATTTCTTCGCGCAATTCGGCAATGTACCTTTCGTACAACTCTTTTTCTGCAGGAATTGTTGAACTTTTACTATTGAGTTGAGTGCCATATTGGCTTTTATGTTGGTTGAAATCTTGCATTAAAAATGAATCGTCCGCACCAATAAGCGCTACAATTTTTACTTGTAATATAGTACTCAATTCATGCAAGCGTTTAAGGGTTATTTTATCAGGATTTTGCTCCATGCTAGAGTATGCTTGCTGGGTTAAGCCCATTTTATTTGCAACATATTCCTGAGAATATCCTTTGCTTTCGCGCAACATGCGAATGGTTGAGGTGACCGATTCTTTCATTTTTGTAAAGTACAAACATAATTTGTTTGAACATAATATCAAATGATATAATTTTGTTTCGTTTTTAATCTTTTCTTACACCTAATCTTTTTTCTTATGAAATTAAAATTACTTTTTGTTTTTGCTTTGTTTGCTCTTAAACCTTTAAAAGCACAGAATTTTATTGGTTTTCAAGCACCCCAGCCGTTTAATTCAATAAATACGGCATATCGTGTAATTGATTACAACAACGATGGCTTAGACGATGTTATTTCTTGGAGAACAGATCTTGCCGCGACCAGTCAATTATGGCGAAACAATGGTAATGAGTCTTTTGAGAATGTAACATTATTGTCAAATTTCCCTTCATTGGCGGGATGGTATTTTGAGACCTACGATTTTGATAGAAATGGATTCGAGGATGCAATCGCTATAAAGGCAGATACAATGCAAATTTACCTTAATAGCATAAGTGGATTTGTTACATCTTCAGAATGCTTAAAGTTTCGTATCACTGATATAGCAGGTGGTAATGATATTAGAGGATGGACAATTAATGACTTCAATGATGATGGTATTTATGATTTTATAGCAGTGATTAGGGTTAATGGTCAGCAATTGGTAAATGCTGTTCCTGGTGATGCTATTTGTGCTTGTGCATTCAGCTTTAATAAAAGTGCACGAAATACAATTCTAACATTGCAAACAAATTTCTCAACCACAGTTAGATTTGCAGACATTGATAATGATTTTGATAATGATTTATTAGTAGCTACGCAAGCAACTAATGGTGTAGGAGGAGATGGGACGCAATACGTTAATTATAATTATTCTATTTACCAAAAAAATCAACAAGGTAATTATAATTTATTGCCTAATTCGGGTTATAATGTAGGGCGAGTTAATGGCTTTGGTTCCGCTGGCGACTTAAATAATGATGGATTAATTGATATTGTTACGGGCGCTCCTGATTGTTGTGTTTCTGGTAATCCATTAACCTTATTTACATCTATCAATGGACTTTCTTTCACACCAAATAATACTGCAATACCAAGAGTTTTTAACCCTTATTACGGAAAACCATCTTTTGTAGATTTAAATTTAGACACCTATCCAGATATTAGTTGGATGGGAATGACATCAACTGGGAATGCCACTTTTCAACATCATAGAAACAATGGAAATGGCACTTTTACAATGGTAGCTGCAAATTATGGGATTAATGTAGGTTTATCACACGGCTGTTGTCCAATACCTGGATCAACAGAAACAACTTTAATAGACTTCAACGGGGATAATAAACCCGACTTAGATATCCATAGTATTGATTGGACTGCGCCATATACTAACACTGCTCAATGGCAATTTAAAAATAACTTTAATAACAATTCTGTAAAATTGAAGTTAAATGCATGCACAGGTGTTAAAGAGGGTTGGGGTTCTCGCATTTCATATAAAACGGGAGGCAACTGGATCAATTTATCGCATACTGGAAATACACAAGATAACTATCCATTTTTATATTTAGGCATGAGTTCCAATACAATAATTGATAGTTTAATTGTGTATTGGAAAGGTGGCGCTGTATCAGTGAGAACGAACATTACTTCTGGTCAGTTTATTAGCATTTCAGAAAGTGATAATTGCTCTTCATTAACTCCGTTAAGTAACACAAATACCAGTTTATCTGCCACCATCACCGAAGGCGAGACCTACAGCTTCAACGGACAAAACTTAACTACAGCGGGAACATACACTGCAACTTTGCAAAATGCTGCGGGCTGCGATTCGCTTATTACTTTAGCCCTTACAGTGAATCCTGTTCAGCAAAATTGTGAGGTTACTGTAAGCGATAGCGAGATCTGTTCGGGCGAAACAGTAAACATAAGTATTGGTGGATTTACGCCTTCAACCGGAACCTGCTCTTCTGAAAATATGCCTGCTAACCTGCAGCAAGGTTTAGTTGCTTGGTACCCTTTCTGCGGCAATGCCGAAGATGAAAGTCCGAACAACTATAACGGAACAGTGCGCAATGCTGTGCCTACCGCCGATCGTTTCGGCAACGAAAACCAGGCATACAGTTTCACTACCGGTCAGGACATTATTGTTAATGGAACACAAGCCTTAAACCTGTATCCGATGTCGATTAGTTTGTGGTACAATGTCGATACAATTGTGAGTATTTACGATGAGGCGAATATCTTTTCAAAATATTCTCCGGCCGCTTGGAATGGTTATGCCATTATTACATCGAACATGGCACCCGAGGAAGGAAATGTTTACTATCCTACCGTTAAGCCTTGGTATACTCGTTCAATCAACAACAGAATTATTGGCCGCTACGGAAGCGCACCGTTTGAACATGAAAATATCGATTTGGATGCTTGGCACCATATGGTATTTACTGTAGCTCCCGATGGTGGTAAATGCTATGTGAATGGGGAATTGATTGCTACCGATACTTGGGATGGTATTGCAGGTCCTTCATCGAGCAGCTTTATCTGGAAGATTGGTGGGCTTTACGATTATTGGTACAATGGTAAAATTGATGATATCGCAGTTTACAATCGCGTTCTTTCGGCCGAAGAAGCTGTACAACTTTATCAGTACCAGGCGCAGTCGGAAGCTACTGCCATCCTTTGGTCTACCGGCGAAACTTCGCCTTCTATTTCAGTTTCACCAACTGAAACAACAACATACAGTGTAATCGTTACGCAAGGAACTCAAACCTGTACGAGTGATGTAACTATTACTGTGAATCAACCAAGCACAGCAAACGAAACCGTTTCGGCATGTAACACTTACACCTGGAACGGCACTACCTACACCGAAAGCGGAACTTACACTTGGACAGGAACCAACGCTGCCGGATGTGATTCGGTAGTTACCTTAAACTTAACCATCACACCACAGCCTGAGCAACCAACTATAGCTTGTTACCAAACAGCCACGTTCAATGCGCAAACCTGTTCTTGGGATGTTACCGGAACACAGCCACAACAACCCGCAACTGCTTGCTATGAAACTGCTACGTTCAATGCTGAAACCTGTTCTTGGGATGTAAGTGGAACGCCAAGTCCGGCAATCGTTACCAATGCTTCTGCATGTGGCAACTACACTTGGGCAGCAAATGGTGAAACGTATGCCGCTTCGGGGCAATTCAGCTTCAACAGCAATTGTCAAGATTACACCTTAAACTTGACCATCAACCAATCAAGTGCATCAACACTTGAAGCCACCATTACCGAAGGCGAGAGCTACAGCTTCAATGGGCAGAATTTAACTGCTGCGGGAACATACACCGCTACATTGCAGGATGCTTCAGGCTGCGATAGTGTGGTTACATTAAATTTGACGGTTGAACCGGCAACTGAGCCTTTGAATTGTGAGATTATGGCAGGTGAGGCTAATGTTTGTGCAGGAGAAGCAGTAGCTTTAAACATTAATGGAATTGCCAATAGTACGGGACTTTCAATATGTTCAGTTGAGGCCTTACCAGAAAATTTACGGCAAGGATTAGTTGGTTTTTACCCATTCTGTGGAAATGCAAACGATGTTAGTATAAATGCCAATAATGGAGAGGTGAATGGTGCTGTATTTTCAACTGATCGGTTTGATAATCCTGGCTCTTCATTAGAATTAGATGGTAACGATTATGTCACCATTCAGCCTGTTAGCGCTTTGAACGGGCTTACGAACTACACTATAAGTGCTTGGATTAAGCAAAATAACATGACTATTGGTCGTGGAGTGATTTTCTCAAATTGGGTTAACAATACTATCCCTATAGGTTCACCAATAAATAACATCCTTTGGGCAAATCAAAACCGTGTGCAACTTGCGCTTCGTGCAGGACAGGAATCTACAACCTTACCAATTTCTGACTTCAATAACAATTGGATAAACATAACTGCAGTTTATGATGGATCAAATACGAATGCTCTGAGTAGACTAAAGTTTTATATCAACGGAATTGAAACAGCCATTGACTGTGGTTTTACTTCTGCTAACTGCAATCACCCTAGTTCTTTAGGGTTAATTGCTAATGAAGGTTACATTGGTGCGAGAAGAGTGGCCAATTCAATAGTGGAGTATTTTAACGGAAACATTGATGACCTGTTTTTATTTAATCGATCGTTGTCAATTGAAGAAGTTGTCCAAATTTCAAGTCTTAGTGGAAACAGCTTCACCATACTTTGGTCAACCGGCGAAACCACTCCATCAATTTCTGTTTCACCAACTGAAACCACTACTTACAGTGTTACAGTTACCCAAGGTGGTCAAACCTGCACAAGCGAAGTAACCATTACCGTTAACCAGCCAACTGCAGAAACTGTTAACGCTACCATTACCGAAGGCGAAAACTACAGCTTTAACGGGCAGAATTTAACATCTGCCGGAACCTATACCGCTACTTTGCAGAATGCTGCAGGCTGCGATAGTGTGGTTACCTTGAATCTGAGCGTTAATCCAGCTCCATCGGGTTGTTTTGCTGCAACGTTCAGCAATTTTGTGCAGGGAACAACTGCAAACGGACTCAATGTGGCAGCAATCCGCAGCAATGCTGAACAAGCGCTCAACCAACCCGAAACAGTGGTTGATGGCGTGGTGAACTTTGTATCGCTTGGTTTTGGCGGATCGATTACCCTTGCCTTCGAAACGCCTGTTGCCAACGGTGCCGGCGACGATATCCGCATCGACGAAGCTACCTGGGGCAACAATCCTTGCAACCGCTATCCCGAGCGCGCCGATGTATTTGCTTCGCAGGATGGATCGAACTTCGTGTATTTGGGTCAGGTTTGTCAAGATGCAACACTCGATCTGGGTGTGCTTTCGTGGGCGCAGTTTATTCGCATTGTTGATGCAAGCGATTTACTTTCGTTCAACGCCGATGCCGATGGTTTCGATGTGAACGGAATCGAATGCCTCAATGGCGCGGCAACGGTTACGGCCGACGATGGCTTAGTAGGTTGCAACTTGCAGAATATTGTATCGTACACACCGGGAACACGCAAAAATGGCACGCCGGTGCCGGCTAACCGCAGCGATGCTTCGAAGGCCCTTGGTACTCCACAGAACAACAATACCATCAATTTCGTATCGCTTGGTTTCGGTGGAACACTCGTAGCAAAATTCGATTATGTGGTATTCAACCAGGCAGGTAACGATTTACGTGTTACCGAAACATCATTCGGAAACCCAAGCTGCGCCAATTACCCCGAAAAAGCACGCATCAGTGTATCGCTCGATAATATAAACTGGGTAGAATTGGGCGAATTGTGCCAGGATGGCGAGGTTGATCTCGGTACATTGCCGTATGCGCAGTACATCAAGATTATGGATGCCTCTCCATTAAGCAGCAGCCGTTTCAATGGAGCAGCCGATGGCTATGATGTAGATGCTGTGGTGGTTCTGAACAATGGATGCGGCGCAGCTGCACGTTTTGCAGAAGAAACAGCGGTTGAGGAAACCATGGATTTCAATGTATATCCGAATCCAATTGAAGATTATGCTATCATTTCGTTAAGCGAATTGGACCGTGAAACCGAATTCGAATTGGTATTGATTGATGCAGCCGGTCGCATTGTAATGCAAAAGCAAGTGCTAATTGGCAACGATGGATATACCTTATTTGTGAGCGATCTTGCGCGCGGCATCTACTCCTTAACACTAAGCAACGCCGAACAGCATTTTGTGAAGCGCTTAGTGAAATAAAATAAATCCGGTAGTGTTGGTTTGTCGGATTAAAGCCCTGCTCCGGTTTTCGGGGTGGGGATTTTTTTATTCATGTTATACAACTTGGCTTCTCAAGATAATTTTTCTGCCCTACCTTTATCCGATGCAATATTTCGCTTCTCTGATTTTTCAATCTACCAGACTGTTTTTTGCACGCATTTTA
>JBKCFX010000465.1:0-2045 GCA_046303595.1 Bacteroidia bacterium | reverse complement strand
GTATCATCCAGAAGGTCTTTTGCCATGGTTGAAAGTTCTTTGCGGATATCAGGATTTTTTTCTTCATCCGATCGAACACGGTTAAATCCAATCAATACCTTGGTAATTTCATCATCTAAACCGGCCATATCCAGAATTTGGTCGATGGCCTGGTCGATTAGGTTTTCCTTTTTTAATTCGACCGAAAAGCTTACCGGCAGATGTAAATCGTAGGCAAATGTGCGTACAACACGGTGCATGAAACTGTCGATGGTTCCGATTGAAAAATCGCCATACTGATGCAATATAACACGCAACAATTGCCTTGCTTTGGTGGGAAGCACTTTGGGCGAGACGCCAAGTTTATCGGCGAGTTCGTTGCATAAATCGTGTGTTTTCGGATTCTCAGTTGCAATGTTGTCCAAAGCTTCGAGCACCCTCGCTTTCATTTCGGTAGATGCTTTGTTGGTAAACGTAATGGCAAGTATCGATTTGAATGCGTCGTCGTACCCCGACTTTAAGGCCAATAATAAAAACTCTCGTACCAGGGTATAGGTTTTTCCGGAGCCGGCAGAGGCATTGTAAACCAAAAATGCTTTGTCTGGTTTGGCAGCGGGCTGATTGTTTTTCAATGGATGTAGATTGGAGTGTTGATTCAAAAGTAACGAGAATATAGCATAAAAAATAATGGTTTTTGAACAATGCATCCACCCGCAGCAAGGCAATCAGGCGATTCCGATTACATGTTTGAAAATCAAGGTGTTTTATCGATCGTATTAAACAGTCGATATATTCATTTCCTTGTAGGAATCTACGAAACGAATGAGTTCGGGCAGAAATTCGGCGAACAAGGCATGGTAAAACGAATCGTTTTCTACAAGTTCCTCATGCGCATGCTCCATACCTGAAACAAATTTACTTCTTTGTGCTAATCCCGATAAGGCACGCTTTATTCCTTCGATGTGCCGGTAGTTATACAGCCAGTCTTGGGTGTGCATATAATGCAGCGTGTGTTGCGATCGTTCGGGCATGAGCTCCCAATCTTCGCGCAAACGCTCATATATGTTATCGCTGTATAGGTGCAATGCATAGTCTGAATAATTCGCCCAATTCTTTGCTAAATAATGGTCTCCGAACATGTCCATTACGATCCCCGAAAATTTTCCAAATCGACCGCGCAATGCTTGCTTTCCGGTACCAATCAGAAAATGTTCATCGGTAAATTTATCAATTGCCCGGTGCAGTCGAATTCCAGCAACTACATCCGAATTGTATAATTCTATTTGCCTTCCCTTAACGGCGTCTGCAATAAATCCCCCCACTAAAAGTCCGCGATTGTTGCCGGCGAGGTACAAATGAGCCAGGTAGTTCATTACGCGTGATGGATATTTGTGGTGTAAAAGTAAAGCGATTTGCTTCAATCTGTCGTTCATGTACTATCGTTCTGTCAAACCCTTAATTTCATTCTATTGGCAAAAGATGCCCTTCTCTCACAAAATGAAATGTTCAACTTGAGTAAAATCGCGCCATGGGATTGTAGGGAAAAGCCCGCAATACCGAGTGCGAAGCCAGTGGGGTAGTGGCTCGGGAGCGGACTTGTACCGGAAAGCCCGCCCGTGGCGCCTTCGTTGAAATAGTTTAATGTATTGAAAATGAATGATAAAAGCTCGGTTGTTTTGGGGGCCGCCACTCCTCCTCCCCAGGATGAAGATACAAATCCACAAATCAATTATCCGTTAATAAACGTTTATAAACGCTTAGTTATCAACAATTCTTCTCAAATTTTATACTTTTTTTTATACCACCGTATCCCGAACTTGAGACCGGGCGGGGACACGTGTTTCCCATTGTTTTCAATCGCGTAAATTCAGCAATCAAGGCCCTGCAAACCATGGGATATTTTCGAAACCTTGCAACGATAACAGCTCCGTAATGAAAATTGGTATTCGAAATGTATGGATAGGAGTTCTGTTAGCAGCTGGAATATTCTTTAAACCGATACCGCATCTTTTTTACTGCGGAATCGCTAAATGGCTCGATCGATTTTTCGGGGGGAGATTCGCTAT
>JBKCFX010000464.1:0-4394 GCA_046303595.1 Bacteroidia bacterium | reverse complement strand
TAACCCATCTTCGAACGTTAAACATCCATTAGCAACAAGTGCAGAAAATTCGCCAAGCGAGTGACCTGCAACCATATCCGGTTGTTCTTCAGATCGACATAAAAACGTAATTACAGAATGTAAAAATATGGCGGGCTGCGTTACCTTGGTTTGCCGCAAATCCTCATCCGTTCCATAAAACATGATGTCTGTGATGTTAAAGCCAAGAATAAAATTGGCCTCTTCAAAATATTTTTTCGCAATGGGATTCGATTCATACAAATCTTTTCCCATCCCCGAAAATTGTGCTCCCTGACCGGGAAAAATAAAAGCAGTTTTCATGGTTTAGCCTTTTAGTAAACTTTTCAAACGTGTGCGCAATTGTATTTTGTCGCGCAAAGATTGTAAAAACCCAACTTTGCGGGCTTTTTCCGCAGCTTTTATTTGATTTATTCTGTTTTGCACCCAATGCTCCCCCATTCGGGCAGTGATCCATTCACGCCTACTCCAAAACTGATCTCCTGCAACTCTATCAACGGTGTCTATCAATTTTACATATCCCAAATTCGACAAAAAGAATTCGACATCCTTTTTAACCGGTTGTCCTTTATATAGCGGAATGGCCTCAACCTCCAGCCAAATATTTTTAATAGCGTTGATTTTATTTCCGGCACCGCGTAGTACCATCAATTCGGCCCCCTGCACATCCATGTGAGCAAAATCGATTTGATCAATTTTTTCGCTAGATAGAAATGAATCAAGTTTAATCGTTGAGACCTTTATTTTATTTTTGAATTCAAGCCATTTATACGTATCCAATGTTTTATCGGGGGGAAGTAAGGAACTGCTCTTGTTTCCAAATTCCCAATCAAGGTCTTTCCATTTAAACTCTTCAGGCTTCCCCGACGAAACATGAAATTCTGCTTCACCATCTTTATCCGACAGGCAAATTTCAAACGCTTGCACATTAGAAGCCCCGAATTCGGAAATATTATTATGTATTAACTTGATGTTAAATGGAATTGGCTCAAAACAATATACCCGAGCGTTGGGAAACTGACGAGAATAGCGAATTGAACTTTCCCCTTCACACGCTCCAATGTCGAAAATTGTTATGTTTTCTTGATTTTCAAAAAGTTCAGCCAACAACTCCTCCTGTAGTTGAAGTTCGTCGTTTAGAATTGCTTTTTTGCGATCGTATAGCATTTAGACTCATTTTTAAATAAGTGCAAACCTAAGAATTATTGGCAGAAATCGGTTTATGGGAACTTTAAAATCATTAAATGATTTTTTACTCTTCGATGTTGAATGAAATTCTATATTTTAACGCCGTGAAACGATTTGGTCTGATAATTCTGCAAGCAATTCTGATCGTAGTAAATACAAATGCCCAAATTGGCGGGCAAAACATTTATCGCTTCATCAATCTGCCAAATTCGTCGCGTATTTTAAGCATCGGTGGCGACAATGTCTCATTCCGCGATGAAGATCCGGCCATGGCCTATCTCAATCCGGCCTTGCTGAATCCATCGATGAATAAATCGCTCTTGATGAGCTTTAGCGATTATTTCGCGGGGATTAATTACGGCTATGCTTCGTATGCGATGAACGCCGGATCATTTGCCACGATACATGCCGGTGTACAGTATGTGAATTATGGAACCTTCGACCAGGCCGATAATACAGGAGAGATTACCGGCGAGTTTACTGCAGGGGAGTATTGCTTTACTGCAGGTGCAGGCAAATCGATTGATTCACTATTTTCAATCGGAGTTAATCTTAAAGCTATATCATCGCGTCTTGAGCAATATTCTTCGTTCGGTATGGCCTTGGATGCGGGATTTTCTTATCTCAGTAAATCGAAACTATTCGAAGCCGGCCTTGTTTTGCGCAATCTGGGCTATCAATTTAGCACGTATACAACCGGCAACCAAGAGAAATTGCCCTTAGAACTTACTGCAGGAATTTCGGGAAAATTAAAGCACGTACCGCTTCGCTTGTCGCTTACAGCACACAATCTTCAGCAACCCGATTTAAGCTATCGCGATCCTTCCGTTCCGGAAGAAACAATCGATCCGCTCTCTGGAGACACAACTATCAACAAAATTTCCCTTCCCAATAAAATTATGCGCCACGCTATTGTGGCCGCTGAACTAAGCATTATAAAAGGCTTTACACTACGCATCAGTTACAATTACCAGCGTCGTCAAGAAATGAAAATAGCGTCGCGTATTGGCACAGTTGGCATTTCATGGGGCGTGTCGGCCAAAATCTATAAATTCTCTCTTTCGTACGGACGATCAGCGTATCATCTTGCCGGCTCACCGAATCAAATAACGGTTTCGGCCCGTCTGTCTGAGTTTTACACACGAAAATAATGGGAGATCGTAAAATTACAATCGCGATTGATGGCTATTCTTCTTGTGGTAAATCCACTATCGCGCGTGCCATCGCCTCACGTCTTTCTTATAATTATGTCGATACCGGGGCAATGTACCGCGCGGTTACACTTTATGCATTGCGTAATGGATTAATCAATGGCAAAACACTCGATGTTGATGGGCTCATTGACCAACTCGACTCAATTCACATCGAATTTTCGTTCAATCCCGAATCGCGCGTATCTGAAGCGTTATTGAACGGCGAAAATGTAGAACAACTCATTCGGCAAATGGACGTGAACGATTGGGTAAGTCAGGTGAGTGCTGTTGCCGAGGTACGAAAGAAAATGGTTAGGCTTCAGCAAAAAATGGGACAAGGAAAAGGCATTGCAATGGATGGCCGCGATATTGGCACCGATGTTTTTCCGGATGCAGAACTTAAAATCTTTATGACTGCCAATCCGGATATCCGCGCCAAAAGACGATTCGATGAATTGGAAGCAAAGAAAATCCCGGCCAGCCTAGCCGATGTAAAAGCGAACTTGTTGACGCGCGACCACGAAGACATGACCCGCAAGGAAAGTCCACTTCGCAAGGCGCCCGATGCTATTACGCTCGACAACACCCATCTTAGCCGCGAACAACAGCTCGATTTTGTGTATGATCTTGCCATAAGATTGATTCACAAAAAGAAAAATGCTGTTGCGGGGTAAATTTATCTACACTAAAATTTCTATACATTTGCCATTATGGAAGTGACAATTGATGTCAACTCCGGATTCTGTTTTGGTGTTGTATTCGCAATTCAAATGGCAGAAGACGAGTTGAACCAGTCGGGGAGCCTTTATTGCCTGGGCGATATCGTCCACAACAACATGGAAGTTGAACGTCTTCAAGCAAAAGGCTTGAAAATAATTAACCACGAACAATTCGCGCAATTATCGAATACCAAAGTGCTCATCAGAGCGCATGGCGAACCGCCTGAAACGTACCGTACTGCAATTGAAAACAATATTGAATTGATCGATGCATCGTGCCCGGTGGTTTTAAAACTGCAAAATCGCATTCGCAATGGCTATGAACATGTTGGCGAGGGGCAGATTGTAGTTTATGGAAAAGCAGGACATGCCGAAGTAAACGGACTCGTAGGGCAAACGAATGGCAGAGCGATTATTGTCGAATCTATTGACGATTTAGACAAGCTCGATTATTCGAAACCCATCCAGTTTTTTTCGCAAACTACCCAACCAACGGAAGGCTTCCGTCAGATGCGCACCGAAATTGAACGCCGCATTACCGAAGCCGGCAGCGATAATCTGCTTCAGCTGGAATCAAATGATACCTTATGTCGGCAAGTTTCGAACCGCGAACCACAACTTCGCGAGTTTGCTGCTGCACACGATGTTATTTTATTCGTTGCCGGAAAGAAAAGCTCGAATGGTTGGGTACTTTACAATGTTTGCAAGGAGATAAATCCCAATGCATATTTTGTTTCATCGTGGGATGAAGTGAATCTGGATTGGTTTGAAACAGAATCGCGCATTGGCATTTGCGGTGCAACTTCAACGCCGATGTGGCTTATGGAGGAAATTGCATCAAATCTAAAATCATCTGAAATGCAAAGAATAACAAATTAAATCGATTTGTTATTCCGGTAAAAATAATTTTTACCTTTGCAGCCCTTTGAAAATCAAAGGGTACTTCCGGGTACATTGTTTCATTTAATTAAAATTGACGTAATGTCAGAACTAAACCAGGATGCTCCTGAAACTACAGCAGTAGAAACTGTTGCAGTTGTAAAGGAATCCAAATCAACCAAAACCGCTACGGCAGCATCAATCAACGATTTCGATTGGGATTCCGTAGGTAAAAAATCATCAACGTATTCAACCGCCGAGCGTGAACGCATGGAAACGTTGTACGAAAAATCGCTCAGCTCAATCACCGAGCACGAAGTTGTTATGGGCACAATTGTGTCTATGACTTCAAAAGATGCAGTTGTAAACATAGGCTACAAGTCGGATGGAATCGTTG
>JBKCFX010000463.1:0-1435 GCA_046303595.1 Bacteroidia bacterium | reverse complement strand
TCAAGTCGCATCAACGGATTTAACCTCGGTTTAAACTTCAAGTATTTCTTTGGGAAAAACGATTTCCAGTGGGGCGTTGAAACCATCGGCTTCTCGACCGATTTTACGTTTTACAATGAATTAAATCGGAAGATTGCACAGGTTGAAAACACCTCCGAATTAGGTTTGTATGCAAAGTATCGGGCAATACTTGGGAAACTCGTTTTGGAGCCTAGCATACGCATTCAGTATTATGCTTCCTTATCGGAATTTTCGCCCGAGCCGCGACTTGGCGCCAAAATGAATGTTATCGATAATTTTCGTCTGAAAGGAGCATTGGGCAGATATTCTCAGAATTTAATTGCCGGGGTATCCGATCGCGATGTGGTGAACTTGTTTTACGGATTTTTGTCGGCACCCGATAATGCGCCAAATACTTACAAAGGCGAAAATTTGAATTCGAAATTGCAAAAAGCATGGCATTACATCTTCGGATTTGAAAGTAACCTTGGAAAATACCTGAAATTCAATGCGGAGGCATATTACTTCAATTTTGATCAACTCACCAACATCAACCGGAACAAATTGTATGATGATATTCCGGAAAATAGCGACAAACCCGATGTTTTGAAATCAGACTATATCATTGAACGTGGCGAATCGCGTGGTGTGGACATGGTATTGAAATACGAATACAGGCGTTTGTATGTGTGGGCCGTTTATTACATAATTCAGGTTACGCGCGAACATGAAGTGCTAAAGTATGCGCCGGTTTGGGATCGCCGACACAACGTGAATTTCTTGGTGTCGTATAATTTTGGAAAGCACCTCGACTGGGATTTCAGTACGCGCTGGAATTACGGTTCGGGTTTCCCGTTTACCCAAACGCAAGGATTTTATGAGAACTTCAATCTTGAAGGAAACTTAGGTTCGAATTACACTACCACGAACGGATCCCTGGGTACGGCTTATGGAACGTTAAATGCAGGACGATTGCCCGCATACCATCGTCTCGATATTAACTTGAAAAAGAGTTTCGTTACCGGCGAACGTTCATCGCTCGAAATAGCAGCAGGAGCCACCAATGTTTACAATCGCGACAATATCTTTTATTTCGATCGGGTTAAATTTGAGCGTATCAACCAATTGCCAATTCTTTGGAATTTGGGTGTAAACTTTAAGTTTTAAGCGCTTTCGTTCCTTCGAAATAGTTAAAAATCATCTAAATCAAACTTCAATTGCATTGTTCTGTTTTAGGAAGGTGATAATTCATGAAAAATTAATGGTTACATCCCAACAACATAATAATCTATTTTGGTTTACTTTATTATCGCTGATTATCTCCTCAACGGCACTTTTATCGCAACGAAATCAAATCATCGGAAAGGTTATTGACGATAAATCGGGACAATCGGTGCCCTTTGCTACCGTTTCTGTTTTCTCAGCAAATGATAGT
>JBKCFX010000462.1:0-1150 GCA_046303595.1 Bacteroidia bacterium | reverse complement strand
ATCAAACGTCTCTAAAATATACCTACCAACCTTAACTTTGAGAAGCTCCGTTTTGCGGAGCTTTTTCTTTTTTACAGCAGCGAAAAATCAAAATATGAGGAGTGTAAAAATCAATGCACCGTAAAAAAATCAAACAAAGGACGCTTTGCAAATCCTTTCCAGTTGATCCACCAAAATCCTTACAACTATATTTCTTCCCCTAAAAGTAAAACCTCAACCATAACGAGGCTTTCGAGTTAAACAAACCTTGCATTCCCAAAATATCTTACACACGTAACCTGCCTGCATATGTGTGCAGAAATGAAATTAACACGCTGAATAGTTTTACGTAAACGAATCAAACAAAACAATTCAAGTACAATGAAAACTATTTACACAAGTCAGTTGAAATTCACCATGAAAAGTCTAATTATTGCCTGTGCATTTTTATTGTTCACACATGGTGCATCGGCACAACAAAAAATGGGTACCGGCCTGGTTGGTTCGGCAAGCCTAATACAAGACAATTACAATCCAATATTATCGTTTTCACCGGTATACAACGCAGGCAAAACCTATGTGCGTTGGCTTGTATCGAACGATGAAAAAGACGGCATTTTTATTATCGAACGATCGGCCGATGGTGTGGAATTTGAAGCCCTTGGCTTTAAAGACCGGGTAGGTTCTCCCTTGTGTGTTAATTTGTTTTACTCGTTTGTAGACGAAACCCCTAATCCGGGACAAAACTATTACCGCGTTATGACAGTCGGAACAGACCAAACATTTACCTACAGCGACATCATTCGGGTTAATACAGGTGTTCCCGAGGCATCCAATTCAAGTAACGCTGCGTTAAACGAAATTCCAGTTACAAAATAAACATGTATCCTTTTTAAGGATTTGGCGTAAACCACACACAATATGAAAAAACGCATGCGCCTCAGTCCCCAAAATAAAATAAAACTCAGCGTTCGCTTCAAGCTTATTACACTGGCATCGGTTTTCTTCCTCGCCACAATCATCCTCGTTTTGTATTTTGTTTTCGACAGCAAAAAGAAAATCATTGCAGAAGATATACAAAACATTACCGATCGATTCGGATTTTACCGCAGCATCGAAGCAGTCGATTTTATTGCAAACGAGGAAAGCGATTTATACCAGGTGCCGATAA
>JBKCFX010000461.1:0-7573 GCA_046303595.1 Bacteroidia bacterium | reverse complement strand
GTAGTTGCTCCATTAGACCAAATATAGCTTGTATACCCCGGCTCTGCGGTGAGTGTAACCGACTCACCGATGCAAACCGATGTACTGCCATCAACAGCTACGGCAAGCGTAGGCGAAGTTTGAACCGCAACAAATACAGACAAAGAAGTAATGGTGCAGGAAGAAAATACGCCCTGCACGGTATAATTTCCTTCTTCGCCTGCCTCTATACTTTGTCCGGCAACGGTACCACCCGGCGTGTTCCATAAATAATTCCCAAATCCGGCACTTGCCGTTAAGGTGGCTGTTTCACCATCACAAATCGACACCGGCCCGGCAGGCGATACCGTTAGCGTTGGTGTTTGTATGGCAGTTAACTGAAGCGTATTCGATTCTGAGGTGCAGCCATTGATATCGGTTGCTTGAACACTATACGTTCCGGCCTCACCAACGGTAACGTTTTGTC
This sequence comes from Bacteroidia bacterium, assembly GCA_046303595.1. Lineage (GTDB taxonomy): Bacteria > Bacteroidota > Bacteroidia > M30B66 > M30B66 > CAMCXT01. The sequence goes on along the minus strand of JBKCFX010000461.1, from coordinate 7,128 downwards.
CGTTAAGCGTCGTGGTTGGCCCCGTCCATACATAATTCGTAAAGCCCGAACTTGCGTTAAGCTGTGTTACGGCTCCCGGACACAAAGCTGTTGAGCCGGTAACATCGGCAGTAATAGGCAGCGGCGTAGAAACCGAGATAAATATGGGTTCTGATGTTACCGAACATCCCTGACTCGTCGCCGAAACTGTAATACTCTGTTCGGTTGAGACTGTTGTGGTAGCACCGGTGGCTCCATTTGACCATTGGTAATTCTGAAATCCGGCAGGTGCTGTTAACACAACCGATTCGCCTTCACACAAAACAGTTGAACCCAGCACTGTAATTTCAATACTGGCGGCATTGCCCTGGGTAACAACAACCGGAGCAGACTGTACTGTACAGCCTTGAAAAACAGCGTTTGCGGTATACGATCCCGCCTGACTTGCCGCTATCTGCTGACCGGCAACAGTACCCGAAGGACCGGTCCAACTGTAGCCGGTAAAACCATTTGCGGCATTCAGATTTACCGAACTGCCTTCGCAAAACGAAACATTTCCCGCAGGTGTAGTCGTAAAAGTTGGCAATGTAACCAGATTCACCGTAACCGGATCTGACGAAACACTGCATCCCAATATACTTGCACTAACCGAATAATTCCCAGCTACTGATGCATTAACAGAGTTTGCATTCTGCACACCACCGGGTGTTAGCCAAGTATATCCAGAAAAACCTGAAGAAGCGCTTAATTGAAGATTAACGCCCGGACAAATGCTAAATGCACCCGTTGAAGAACTAATGCTAAGTGAAGGCACCTCAACCGCAGCAACTGTAACATCAGGTCCATCGACCGAACAAGCTCCAAATTGAGCCGAAACACTATACGTTCCCGGTGAACTCGCCGTAACCGAACTGTCGTTTTGCGAACCAGACGGCGTGGTCCAGCTGTAGGAAGAAAAGCCCGGACTTGCTGTTAAGGGTACCGATTGACCGGGACAAAGCGAAACAAAAGTTCCCGGAGCAACATCGAGTGTTGGTACAGAAACTGCCGTTACCGTAATGGGTGCTGCTGTTACGGTGCAGGTACCTGAAGTTGCACTTGCCGTATACGTACCCGCCTGAGTGGCATTGATGGTTTGGCCAATAACCTGACCACCCGGAGTAGACCAGGTGTAATTGCTGAATCCGTTTGAAGCACTGAGTGGCAAATTTTGCCCAAGGCACAGGCTGGGGTTACCCGAAGGCGTTGTTGTTAAATTGGGCACATTCTGAACTGTAATGGTTACAGGCGTGGAGATACCGGTGCAGCCCGTACCATTTTGTGCGGTAACGCTGTAGTTTCCGGCCGAAGAAGCTTGAATCGATGCACCGGTCTGTGTTCCGGTTGGTGTTGTCCACGTGTAATTGCTTAATCCTGCAGTGGCATTTAGCTGCACCGAAGCTCCCGGGCAAATGGTAGTAGAGCCTGCAGGCGTAATGCTAACGGAAGGCGCTGTTCCGACTGTTATCGTTACCGTTGAAGTAGCCGAACAATTGGCATCGCCTCCATTTACCGTAACCGTATACGTGGTAGTAGTTGAAGGATTGGCCGTAGGATTGGCTACGTTCGTTGCCGACAAACCGGTGGCAGGCGACCACGAATACACATAATTGGTTAAGGTGCCGCCCGTTGCTGTTGGCGAGCCGCCGATGGTAACCGAGGCGCCACCGCAGATAGATGCTGCACTTCCGGCACTAACGGTTGGCGGAACGCATACGGTTGAATTGGTTGTAAGTTCAACGTCATCAATACTAAAAGCCGGATCAAGTCCATCGCTGGCATTCGACTCAACCCAGCGAAAGCGAATTTTAAAATTGCTGATGTTCTGATACACAGCCGTTAGTGGAATAGTAATCAATGAGCACGAACTCACCCCTTCATAACGCTCCGGAAATTCGTTCCATGTAGTACCGCCGTCGTTGCTAAAAGCCAATAAACCATAATCCTCGCCCGGAATTCCTTCACAGATAAATTTGAAACTTAATACCGGACTGGCAACGCCGATGGTACTGATATTGGGTGAAACCGCAGAACGATTGTTGCTACCTGCTGCCAAGTAGCCGGGATTGTTTGGCCCTCCAATAAATGCCTCACAAAGAATTCCTGAACATGAAACTTTTAATGTATTACCCGTAGAACCGCATCCGTATGTTTCATCAGGTGTATTAATAAACCATTGATTTGTACCTGTCCCGCCCGAGTTCAAGGTCCAGCCCTGACCGGCATTATTATTATTTGTTCCACCGGCAGGCGCATCAAAGGAGTCGCTCCAAAATATATTTTGAGCCGTTAAGCTGCTCGTAGCAAGTGCAAATAAGAAAATGAAAGAATGGATTTTAAGTATGTAGGTGTTTCTCATAGCATAAATAGTTTGAAAAGGTAAAACAAATATGTAATTATTTTTTACTTCCTAAGCAATTCACGCTAAAACTATTTATAAAAACCTTAACGCTCTTTTCTAACTTTGCGTGGTGGAAAATTCGGCAAATAGACCCATTGAAACGCTTACCCGTAAGTTGCGCAAGTCGGTTTGGGATATACAGGAATCGTTTACCATAGTTGAACCCGGCGATAAAATCATGGTTTGTCTTTCGGGTGGTAAGGACTCATACACCATGCTCGATATGTTGCTGCACATGCAGTTGGTAATGGGCCATTCGTTCGAAATTATTGCCGTTAATCTCGACCAAAAACAACCCGGATTTCCGGAGCATGTTTTACCCGAATATTTTCAGTCGCTCAATGTTCCGTATCGCATTGTGGAGCGCGACACCTATTCGGTGGTGGTAGATAAAGTACCTGCCGGCAAAACCATGTGCAGCCTGTGTTCAAGACTTCGGCGCGGAATTTTATACGATACTGCCGAAGAATTGGGTTGTAATAAACTCGCCTTGGGACATCACCGCGAGGATATTTTAGAAACATTTTTCCTTAACCTGTTTTTTAGCGGTAAGCTCGAAGCAATGCCTGCTAAATTCCGCACCGACGATCAGCGTCATGTGGTGATTCGTCCGTTGGCCTTTTGTAAAGAAGCCGATATCGAAGCCTATTCGGTTCATCGCAGCTTTCCAATTATTCCGTGTAACCTCTGCGGCTCTCAGGAAAACATGCAGCGTAAGGTAATAAAGGGCATGATGAAAGAGTGGGAAGCCCAGTACCCAAATCGTAAAGAAATCATGATGACGGCCTTAGGAAAAGTACATCCCTCGCATTTATTCGATTCGGGAATTTATAATTTTGATTCGCTTACCGATAAAATCAACATGGAGAAAGCAGGATGATACGCATCGAAGGTATCCGAAAATCGTATGGCGCTCTCGATGTGCTTAAAGGCATCGACCTGATGATTAACAAAAGCGACATCATCGCAATTGTTGGACGCTCGGGCGCAGGCAAAACCACCCTCTTGCAATTGCTTGGCACACTTGATAGGCCCGATGCAGGAAAAATTTATTTTAATAACGAAGATCCATTTCTTTTAAACGATAAAAAACTTTCTGCATTCCGTAACAGCCACATTGGATTTGTATTTCAGTTTCATCAATTGCTGCCTGAATTTACGGCATTGGAAAATGTGATGATTCCGGGTATGATCGCCGGAAAAAAATCTGCCGAACTTAAGTCCCGCGCTACACATTTACTCGAAAAGCTTCGGCTTGCAGATAGGATTCAGCACAAACCATCGGAACTTTCGGGCGGCGAACAACAGCGCGTAGCCGTTGCACGTGCATTGATGAACGAGCCGGAACTTATACTCGCCGATGAGCCTAGCGGGAATCTGGATTCGAAAAATGCACGGGAGCTTCATGAGCTCTTTCTTGAATTGCGCAGGGACGAAGGCCAAACATTCGTAATTGTTACACACAATGAAACGCTTGCTGAACTTGCCGACCGCAAAATTGTGATGGAAGACGGACTGATAAAATCGTAGCGCGCAGTCTTCCGAACCATCTGTTTATCCTACATTTGCCGCATGAATTTTCGCATATTACCTGTTCTCATTGGTGTGTGTACATCTGTATATGCACAAGACACGATTCCTGAAAAACATCTAAAAAACATCAAGCAATTAAGTTTTGGCGGCGATAATGCCGAAGCATACTTTAGCTTCGATAATGCGAAACTTACACTGCAAGCTACGGATCCCAAGCAGGGCATTCCGTGCGACCAAATATTCATGCTCGATTTAACGGCAAAGGAAATGGATCGCCGCCATCTCATATCGACCGGAAAGGGCCGCACCACGTGTTCGTATTTCATGCCCGGCAATCAAGAAATCCTGTATGCATCTACCCACGACGCCGCAGATAGTTGCCCTCCTCCACCCGCTCCGCGAAAGGATGGAAAATACCTTTGGCCAATCTATAACACCTTCGACATCTATGTTGCAGATCTTCAAGGAAAGGTAAATCGAAAATTAACCAACCACAGCGGATACGATGCCGAAGCAACGGTTTCGCCCAAAGGCGACATGATTGTATTTACATCCGATCGAAGTGGCGATTTAGAATTGTATACCATGAATATAGATGGCAGCAACGTTAAACAGATAACCAATGGCTTAGGATACGACGGAGGCGCATTTTTCTCGCCAGACGGCAATAAACTTGTCTTTCGCGCATCGCGTCCAAAAACACCCGAAGAAATAGCCGAATACAAACAATTACTCAGCGAAGGACTCGTAGCGCCAACAAATATGGAGTTATATACCTGTAATGTAGACGGAAGCGACCTGAACCAGATTACCAACCTCGGAAAAGCCAATTGGGCGCCGTTCTTCCATCCTTCGGGCAAGAAAATTATATTCTCCTCGAACCACGCATCCAATCGGGGCTACAACTTTCAATTGTACATGATTAATGTTGACGGCACCGGCCTCGAACAAATAACATTTAACAGCAATTTCAATGCGTTTCCAATGTTTTCGCCCGATGGGAAGAAAATTGTTTTTTCATCGAACCGAAACAACGGCGGAACACGTGACACCAATATTTTCCTAGCAGACTGGATCGAATGACAAGGATTTTACTCTTTTTATGTGCCTTAATGTGCACAGGAAGCTTGCAAGCACAAGGCTTCATTTCTACAGAACGACTATACCGCAACATCGAAATTCTTGCATCAGACTCGATGAAAGGACGCGGCACAGGTACTCCAGAAGAATTGCTCGCTGCAGATTATATCAGTAGCCAATTTACCAAAATGAAGCTTAGGCCTTTGGGCGACAATAAATCGTGGTATCAGGAATTTGATTTCCAGGTTAGCAGTCATGGCGCAAAAGGACGAAGCGGGAAAGCCCGAAATGTAATTGCCTACCTCGATAACGGTGCCGAAAGAACCATTGTAATTGGCGGGCACTACGACCATCTAGGGCTTGGTGATGATGGCGGATCGCTTGATGCGCATAGCCAAGGACAAATTCACAACGGTGCCGACGACAATGCATCCGGAACAGCAGGCGTGCTTGAATTGGCAGCATTGTATGCGGGGAATTCAGAAATTGAGGCATTCAACTTTTTGTTTATCTGCTTCTCCGGAGAAGAATTGGGATTGTTCGGATCAAATTATTTCTGCGAACATCCAACAATTGATCTTAAAAAAGTGCAATGCATGATCAATATGGATATGATAGGACGGCTGAATAAAGAAAAACCCGCATTAACCATTTCCGGAGCGGGAACAGCTGCCGAATTCATACCAATTCTTGAGCGTTTTCGTTCAAAGGCACTCGATATACAACTCGATTCGGCAGGCGTAGGACCTTCCGATCACACATCATTTTACAACAAACAGGTGCCTGCATTGCATTTTTTTACCGGCACGCATACCGATTATCATAAACCCAGCGACGATGTAGATAAGATCAATGCACAAGGCACTGAAGCTGTGTTAACACTTATTGCTGCATTTATTGCACAATTGCCAGTTGATCGGCAAATCGCCTTCCTTAAAACGCGAAATCCCTCAACCGGAAACACACCATCGTTTAAGGTAACACTTGGCATTATGCCTTCCTATGCAAACAGAACCGAGGGAATGAAAGTTGAAGCCGTTCTCGATGGCAAAACCGGAATGAAAATAGGCATGAAAGATGGCGACATCATTACGGCAATCGGCGATTTTCAGGTGAAAGAAATTCAGACGTACATGGAAGCCCTCAGCAAGTTTAAGAAAGGCGACAAAAGCGTGGTAAAAGTGAAGCGTGGTAACGAAGAGTTGGTTTTACCGGTTGAGTTTTAAAGCCTACTTATAACATCGTTTCTCGCAAAGGCCCCAAAGAGCGAGGGGATTAATATCCTTACGTGAACTGTTTTATCCGTTTGGCACAGCAAATCTGCATCAGTAAAAGGGTTTCCAATGCTTTTTTTTCGGGGGCATCGCACAAAGAGGCCATAGTTATTATTGAGAAGGTATAGCATTGTATTTAGGGCTTTTCGCCTAAAGGAAATATTTGTGCTTGAAATAAAAAAGCCCCGGAACAAATTCCAGGGCTTAAAAAAAATGTTTTGAATTAACAAAAGTGCTTAATCCTTCACATATCGAAGATTCTGAACACCGTCTTTTGTCTCAATTTGAATCAAATACAAACCTTTCGCCTCGGCTGCTAGATTGAGCATCCAACTTTCTGTATTGGCCGGAATAACTTCGCTACGTAGCATTTGTCCGTTTGCAGCAAAAACACGCAACACTGAGGAGTTGTTGTAATTCAATGATGCGATGGTCAAATTACCGTTACCCGGATTTGGGAAGATAACCGCGTTAATTGATTCTGATTCTTCTAACAAAGCATCTGCATCATCACCCAAACGGCATGGAGCTATGCTCACCGCTTTTGTTCGTGTCGAAGAACTTCCGCAACTATTATTCGCTTTTACGCCAACATTTCCGGCTGTTGCTCCAAAATTAACTACAACTGCATATGTTCCTTGTCCGCTCACAATGCTTGCACCTGATGGAACCGTCCACGTATAGGTTAAACCCGCAGTTGCCGTTACCGAAAATGCAACGTTCTGTTGATTTGCACATACCGATGCCACACCTGTAATGCTTGCCGGCGTAGATGGCAAACGAGTTAAACTCAAGGTACGCGCAAGGCTGTTGCCGCAGGCA
>JBKCFX010000460.1:0-2184 GCA_046303595.1 Bacteroidia bacterium | reverse complement strand
CAGCATCATGGCGGGATAACCAGCCGGTAATTGTGGCGCATCGGTGTAACTCTCCAACACCTGATATTTCTTCGATGCTTTGTAATGATGATCAGAATGTCGGGTGAGTTCGAATAGCATCATTCGACCTAACGGATAATCAGCATTCCAAGAATGCCCATGAACTACGCGCTCATAGTTTCCTGTGGTGTTTTGCTTACGTAACAATCCATAATGCTCGATGTAATTAATTGTCTCGAGCAGTATAATTCCAATGAAAGATGCCGAAAGATAAAGTGCGGCACTGAACCATCCGAGAAAAAAACCAATACCGGCAATCGAAGACAACTGAATGAAGAGATAGAGCAACATGTTGTTGTGAAGTGAGAAAAACGAATGGCCTTTTTTCTTGAGCGTATTGAGTTGTATTCGCCAAGCCGAGCGGTAGCTTCCAACCAATGACTGAATCCAAAACGCATAAACTGTTTGGCCTTTGCGCGCTGTTGCCGGATCGAGCGGCGTTGCCACATAACGGTGATGGCCATGATTGTGCTCCACGAAAAAATGTGCATATTGGGTAGATAGCAATAAACACTGCGCTACAAATTGCTCAAGTTTTCCTGAACGATGTCCAAGTTCGTGGGCAATGTTAATTCCGATAACGCCGCACACTATGCCGGCGGCCGAAGTCATGCCGGTAAGTTGCAACATTGTAAACTCAAAATTGCTGATTTGATAGAGGAAAAATCCCAGCGTCAAAAGCTGAACAGGTAATCCTAACAGAAGCATCATGTCGAAAACCCGATCTGATGCTGCATTTTCTGCATCGTGAATTTTCGAAGCATCGGGTTTTGAGAGCAACTCGATGAGCGGAATAATGCCGAACGCATAAATCAACGCTCCAAAGGCAAATTGTGCAGGGAAAGCAATTGAGACAATGGCAACAAACGGAATACTGAATCCACAAAGGTATTTAAGGCGGTCTATCATCTCACATCAAATTTCGGAAAATAAACAATTGAAGCAAATCAGATTTTATTGCAGGAGAACTTATCTTTGAACGTTTAACATTTTGACTTGTGATGCGATTACTTAGCCTCTGTGCCATATTTCTAACATTCTTCATCTTTTTTGAACCCGGCAGCGAGTTCATGCCCATTCCAGGTAATGGCAAGACAAGGGTTATAGCCGAACGCGAACATGAAAGTGAACGCGAAGAACAAGAAGCTCGGCAGGCTTGGATAAACCGCATTCACAAAGCCGCTCCCGGAGTTGACTGGCGTGAGATGGATCGCAACACGCGGATTGGTCGCTACAAAGACCGCATTCTGAGTGGTAAAAGTCAACGAACCAATTTACCAATAGAAATCGAAGATGGTTTACTAACCGGGCAATGGGTCGAAAAGGGCAGCCGAAATAATGCCGGACGCACACACATGGCCGATTACGACACCTTAACACGTACGGTATATGTTGTTTCGGATGGAGGAAACGTATGGAAGGGGAATCTGGAGGGCGAAAACTGGGAAGTGCTAAACGACCTTTACCAGATTGAAAATGCATCATTGATTCGCACACTGCGTCACAACAATGGCATGCGGATATTCGTTGCAACATGGGGCAAACGGGCATGTTACAGCGATGACGAAGGGCAAACCTGGAACGAATCGACCGGCTTTGAAAATTTCACGGCGTACAATCATGCCATTGAACGCGTAGTTGTTGCCGACGATAGTTTACATACAATGTATGCTATCGGAACCGCTCCAAACGTGAGTAATACGCAGGTGCCGGTATGGATATACCGCTCGCTCGACCGCGGAACAAGCTTTCAACGCTACCTTGAAATACCGCAAACGAACGGAATTAGTCGTGGCAATACCGATATATGGATGCCGCATTACGGATATAGCGATCCATTTGTTATGGTGAACAATGTGTGTTACCGAATAAATGTATCAGATAGCAGTATTTCTGCTGTTGGAAATGTAGGCAGTGGCTTAAGTGGGTATTGCATGCTCGCCGGACAGTTGGAAGGCGATCAAATACGACTCTATACGTATCTGAATCAGAAGATTTACCGCTCGTTAGATGCCGGTCTGACCTGGCAATTCATGACCGATTTGGGTCGCGATCCGTTTTTCAAAACGAGCTTTTCGGCATCGGTAGAAGAAGCCGACTTGCTCTATTTTGGTGATGTTGAAT
>JBKCFX010000459.1:0-1632 GCA_046303595.1 Bacteroidia bacterium | reverse complement strand
AACATCTGTAAAATCAGAATCGGCAAATGCATCCTGCTCTGTTAATTGAACCGGATCTGATTTGTAAGGCGGTATTTCAATTTGTCCTTCAAGAAAGTGAACCACTTCAGTAATCGTTTGAGCCGGATATACATTGATTCCCTCCACGATAGCAGCTTCGGCAGCGTTTTGAAGCGGAACAACAATGCCCTCGAATCCTTCTTTCAAGGCCTGCACAGCCATTGGTAAACTACCGCGAACAGGAAGCAAAGTTCCATCAAGCGACAATTCTCCCATGATTATAAATGTATTGAGTCGAGCATCATTCAACTGGCCTGAAGCAGCTAAAATTCCGAGTGCGATGGGCAAATCGTAAGCCGAACCTTCTTTACGAATATCGGCCGGTGCCATATTTACGACGATTTTTTTTCCCGGCATGCGAAAACCATTTTGCAAAAGTGCAGATTCGATACGCTGCTGACTTTCTTTGACGGCATTGTCGGGTAATCCAACAAGGAAAAATTTTATACCCTGAACTACGGTTACTTCAACGGTGATCGTGGTAGCATTGATGCCATTGACGGCACTTCCATAAACTTTGGTTAACACAATTGTATTCCTTTACGAGCCAACACTGCTGTCCGGTTGGCCTAAAGACACGGAACACAAACAATCGGAATACTATAAATTTAGCTTAATCCGAATGCTGTTTTATACCTGTTGATAAATTACGCGAACATTACTTTTTCGACACCTTCGATGAGGGCATGAATAACCTTGATATGAATTTCTTGAGCGCGATCGGCGTATTCACTGTGCGGAGCGCGGATTTCTATGTGGGCCAGCGAAGGAATTTTACCCCCGTCTTTTCCGCTGAGTGCAATGACTGTCATGCCTTTTTCGCGAGCAGTTTCACACGCCCGAAGTACATTTGGCGAATTTCCGCTTGTAGAAATGGCGAGCAATACATCGCCCGCTTTGCCATGCGCCTCTAGGAACCTTGAGAAAACAGCCTCGAACCCGTAATCGTTTGCCACGCAGGTAATATGAGAAGCATCACTGATTGACATGGCAGGGAGGGCAGGACGGTTATTGCGGAATCTCCCGCTCAGTTCTTCTGCAAAATGCATAGCATCGCACATTGAACCGCCATTTCCACATGAAAATACGCGATTCCCAGATTGAAATGCATTAACAAGCAAACGGATGGCATCGTCAATTTTTCTAAAATTCTCCGAATCACTCAGAAAATTATCGAGAATGCTGCGGGCTTCTTTGAAAGTTGAGTACGAATCAATCATAGGGAACGTAAATAAAGCCTGCCGTCTGGTCGAGTAATGCAAATATGCAGAAAAACGCTTTCGGGTCCTTCCAAGCCTTTCGGAAATCAATAAGTTTTTCTTCGAGCACTAATTTACGGCGTACGAATTCTTCTAGTGTTGATGCATAAACCGACCATTCGAGCGCCAGATCTTCCTTATCGATTATCAGTTTGCCAACTTCAACAGGTTCTCTACTGGCTACAAAAATAGGATAGCGCGAAACGCCCGATTGTAAAACTTCAAGTGCTATTTCGCGAATCGATTCCTTATAAATGGCGAGGTTTTGCTCGAGGTTGGCCAGTATATCTTTTTGTGTAGAAAAATCAGTCAT
>JBKCFX010000458.1:0-1582 GCA_046303595.1 Bacteroidia bacterium | reverse complement strand
GCCAATGCATACCTGGGTTATCCCTACACATTGAGCGGAAAGGTTGCGCACGGAAACGCACTTGGAAGAACAATCGGTTTTCCGACTGCCAACTTAGAAATTTCGAACTCGTTGAAATTAATTCCTGCTTCGGGCGTTTATGCAGTTCAAGTTTCTGTAAATGGATCAGCATATCAGGCCATGATGAATATTGGATACCGACCTACAATGCATGTTGAGCAGGAATTAACTTTGGAGGTTCATCTGCTCGGTTTCACCGGCGATTTGTACGGCCAACATTTAAGCGTTTCGTGTTATAAGCGCCTGCGCGATGAGAAAAAATTTGACGATATTGCTGCTTTGAAAAAGCAATTGCTTCTCGATAAAAAACAGGTGGAAGATTTTTTTAGGTGAAATGTCGGTTAGGATTTTAATCATAGCATTTTTTTTATGCGGTTCGGTACAATTGCTCGAGGCACAGCCCGACTATACGCTTAAATTAAAGTGCTTCACTTCGATCGAAAAGGCTCTCGAAATGCCCGATTCGGTGGTTTGCTTAAAATTAAGACGAAAAGGCCTCACCGAATTCCCAACCGAGGTTTTCAGATTTAAGAACCTGCGACAGCTCGATTTGGGCAACAACAAAATTACCGCAATACCCGAAAATATTGGTGATTTGAATAAGCTTGAAGTTTTAAACCTCGAACGCAATAAGCTTGTAACGCTGTCGAAATCTATAGGCGATTTAGCTGCTTTGCGTTACCTCGATTTGGGAATGAATTCTGTTCAGGCACTGCCTTTTGAAATCGGCAAACTTAGCAATCTTGAATTTCTGCAGATTTGGGCAAACGAAATTACCGCGCTGCCACGCAGCATGGAAAAACTGCAGAAATTGCGCTGGCTCGATATGCGAACAATTCTACTAACGGCATCCGAACGTGAAGACATCACGGATATGTTTCCGGATGCCACAATTTTGCTATCGCCCGATTGCAATTGCGGCAGGTAATTACGCAGCCCGAAGGTGCGAAAGCTTCATTTTGTTGAACCGCTCTCGGGCAAACTCAAGCGTTACCGTATATTCACGCACTTCCTCCTGCGAAGGCAATTCGAACATAACATCCGTTAAAATTCCTTCGCAGATAGACCGCAAGCCCCGTGCGCCCAGTTTATACTCGATTGCCTTTGATACAATAAAATCGAGAACTCCTTCTCCAAAGCTTAAGGCAACATGATCAATTGCAAATAACTTCTGGTATTGTTTGATGAGCGCATTTTTCGGTTCGGTAAGAATGCGTTTCAGCGATTCGGCATCGAGCGGATTCAAATGCGAAATCACCGGTAAACGACCAATCAACTCCGGAATCAATCCAAAACTCTTCAAATCCTGCGAATTCACATATTGCAACAAATTCTCCTTGTCAATATTCTCGCGCTCATTAGAGGAAGCATAGCCAATCGTCTGACTTTGCATGCGGCGCGCAATCTTTTTTTCAATCCCGTCGAATGCTCCTCCGCAAATAAACAGAATATTGCGTGTATCGATCGCCACCATCTTTTGCTCTGGATGCTTTATTCCGCCTTGAGGCGGCACATTCACCAC
>JBKCFX010000457.1:0-10556 GCA_046303595.1 Bacteroidia bacterium | reverse complement strand
AGGCTCGTATGCCCCGGCGAAGGCGCATCCCGTTACGCATGTATTTGGTCCTCCTTCAAAGCATATTTTGTTTAACGCACAACTCCGAACCGACGACGGCCTGTTATTGCGCGAAATAATGGCCGAACTGCAAATAGATTTTTCAGAGGCGCGCAATTGGCTTGCTCGTTTTGCGGAGTTAATGACCGATCGCATTATGGCTGGCGAACGAACAGAATTGCCGATGGTTGGAACATTTACTGTTGATCCGGAGCGCAATATTCAGTTCCGTCAAGCCGAAAAAAATAATTTCCTGGCCTCCGCATATGGCCTTTATCCAATCCAGGCATCTCCAATACTGAGAACACCCGAATACATTCCGCGTGTTGTTTCATTGCCTCAGGTTGAACAGGCTAAAAAGCCTTTTTCGATAAAGCGTTTCCGTAATGCTGCCATTGCAGCCGCTGCGGCTTGTACAATAGGATTAGGATTGTTTTTTCTACCTAAAATCGAGCACGATACGGTTACCGAATTTTCAATTTTTTCGGGCATTTCGGAAGGTGCTTCTGCGATGACGCCAACTCGAAACACGCCAATAAGTAAGGTTCGACAATCCATTCTTCCGGAACAAATTTCTTCGGAATTCAATGCCGAATCGGCACGTATTTTTATCGTGGCCGGCTGTTATACAACCATTGAAAACGCACGCGGCATCATTTCCCATCTTGTTGAAAAAGGATTCGATGCCCAATTGCTCGACAAAACACCCGGAGGACTGTATCGTGTGGTTGACGGCTCATACCCATCTGTTTCTGAAGCCTCAGAAGAGCTTGCCGCAATTCGTAAAGGCCTAAACGAGGAAGCTTGGATGCTGATTCGTTAAGATCGCTCACGGAATTTCCGGTAAAGCATTATCCCCGTCATCAGCACTGCAATTAAGGCGCACAGCCCCAACAGGCCTTTCCACATGGCCAAAACTTCCTTGAATACAACCAGAAACACGATTCCGAAAAGTAAAATCGTGGGAATTTCATTCCAGATGCGCATGCCCTGCGAACTGAATTTCACCTCATTTCGGGCCAATTCATTCATAATGGCATGACAGGCGATATGGTAAATGGTTAAGAGCACTACAAAGGCTAATTTCCAAACGAACCAAGTGTCGCTAAAATCGACTTGCATTTCGAGGGCAAGCAAAGTTCCCAAAATCAAGGTTAAAATCATGCTTGGCCAGGCAATGCCAAACCAAAGGCGCCGCTGCATAACGCGCAGTTGATTGAGTAGTACCTCCGATTCGGCTTTACGACGCGCTTCGATATCGTATACAAACAAGCGCGGCATGTAGAATAAAGCAGCAAACCAGGTAACCACGAAAATAATATGCAGCGATTTGAGTGTATTGTAATCCATGCGCCAAAACTATGAAATATGCGTTTGCAGTTTAGGAATTGCACCTGATGAAATGCTACCTTTGCGCCATGACAAAAAAATTTGCTAAAGAATCGCATGCTGTTTCAACAGAAATTGTGTTGCCCAATGACACAAATACCTTAGGAAATTTAATGGGTGGTCGTTTATTGCATTGGATGGATATTTCTGCTGCAATTGCTGCGCAGCGTCATTGTAAGCGTGTTGTTGTAACAGCTTCTGTAAATAACGTTTCATTTGATCGTCCTATCAGACTGGGCGATATTGTTACGCTCGAATCGCAGGTGTCGCGGGCATTTAATTCATCGATGGAGGTTTTTATCGAAGTTTCGGTTGAGAATCACATCACAGGCGTTAAAGAAAAATGCAATGAGGCCATTTACACGTTTGTGGCTGTAGATCAAATTGGTCGCCCCATTAGCGTTCCGGAATGTGTTCCGGAAACCGAACTCGAGATAAAACGTTACGATGGGGCCTTGCGGCGCAAACAATTGGCTTTGATTCTGGCGGGTAAAATGAAGCCTGCAGAGGCAAGCGAATTGAAGGCGCTCTTCATCAACGAAACGAAATAACGAAACATCAAATTGGCTTGGGTAATTCAATTTAGCCCATGAAGTCAAATTTTAGGTTGAAATTCTAATTTAAGGCGATGGAAGATCATTTAAGACAATTGAGAAAAGAGTATCAACAGGCCGCGCTGGATGAAACCCATGCCTGCGAAAAACCTCTCGATCAATTTTATCTTTGGTTCGACGAGGCATTAAAATCTGAGCTGCCCGAACCCAATGCAATGACCTTGTCGACCATTTCGCCTGAAGGAAGATTGTCTTCGCGCATTGTGCTTCTGCGCAAGTTTTCGGATGAGGGATTTCAGTTTTTTACAAATTACACCAGCCACAAAGGCCAGGATGCTCAAACAGGTGTCTTTGTAGCGCTCAATTTCTTTTGGCCCGAACTCGAACGTCAGGTGCGTATCGAAGGTAAGATTTTTAAAGCGAGCGATGCAGATTCGGATGCCTATTTTGCTTCGCGCCCACGCGGAAGTCAGATCGGGGCCTGGGCATCGCCTCAAAGCCGCGAAATTCCTTCGCGCAGCTTCCTTGAACAGGCCTATCGCGAAATCGAAAATCGATTCCAAAACATGGAAGTAGCTCGCCCTCCGCATTGGGGCGGCTTCAATGTAATTCCCGATTTTTTCGAATTCTGGCAGGGAAGAGAAAGTCGCCTTCACGATCGAATTTGCTACCGCCTGGAAGAATCTACCTGGCGGCGTTTTCGAAAAGCGCCTTAAATTATTCCCCAATTACACGATTCGAAAGTGCAGCGAATACAGCTAGTTTGAACAAAAGACGCGCACCTACATTGGCGTCCCATTCATCTTGGCCCGGAGCTACTTCATTGAGGTCGAACCCAATAATTGTTCTTCCCGATTTCACTACTGCGCGCAACAAATAAACAGCCTGCGCAAATTCAAGCCCACCGGCAACAGGCGTTCCCGTATTGGGGCACAAGGCCGGATTGAGGCCGTCGATATCAAAGCTAACATAGACCTTGTCGGGTAAGGCATTTACAATTTCATCGCATTGCTCTTTCCAGGTTCGTCCTTCATACCGCGCAATGCTTAGTGCTTCATCGAAAAATGCTAGTACTCTTCCATTCGAATTCCGTATCAACTCGAATTCCTGCTCGCAGTAATCGCGGATGCCTACCTGAACCAAACGGGTTACCTGTGGTAATTTCAATGCATTGAACATTACGGATGCATGGGAGTACGTAAAACCCTCATAGGCATCGCGCAAGTCGCAGTGCGCATCAAACTGAAGAATGCCAAACGATTCGTGGCGTTCAGCCAGTGCCTGAATAAATCCCAACGGTGTACTGTGATCGCCTCCAAGCAGCCCAACGATGCGCTTACGGTCTAACCAGTATCCGCATTCCTGCTCCACAAAAGCGACCATGTCTGAGCAGGCTTTGTTTATAGAATCGAGTGCATCGTTTTCGACCTCGGTATTTTGCTGTAGGGTGTGAATGTGCCTTTCGGCGCGATCACGCAATTCGGCACTTGTCTCAGACAATTCTTCATTTTGGGGCAACAAATGTATCCCGGCTTTCCAGGCATTGGGGCAATCGGAGTCGAACAAATCGACTTGTTTACTCGCTTCCAAAATGGCTTCAGGACCTTTGGCCGTTCCGGTGGCATAGGATACGGTAACTTCCCATGGTACAGGCAAAATGATGATCTCCGATTCTTCTGCAGTAAACGGCAAGCCAAATAAATTACTGTCTTCGCCCGCTAAATTATTGGGGTCGAACGAATTGATTTTATCGGTTTTGGAAAGCATACGTGTGCAGGATATTAGCCGGTGATTGCAGGAATGATTTGTTTTTTGGTCGAATTATCAAGGGTTGGCCTTTGCCAGTCCGGCTCTCAAGAAGCTTAAATATTCATCCTTGGTGGAATATCCAACAGGTGGCGCAAGGATTTTCCCGTCGGCCGATAGCGCGATGTATTGCGGCTGCGAATTGGTTTTGAAATTCACAACCTGCATATTGCTCCATTTGTTTCCAACCGTGGCGATGCGCTTGCCGGTAATGCAGGATACAAATTGTTCTTCTTGAGGCAGTTCCTTTTTCTCATCCACATACAGTGAAACCAATACATATTCCTCGCTCATGATTTTTTTAACTTCCGGATCTATCCAAACTCCTTCTTCCATCCTGCGGCAATTCACACAAGCCCAGCCGGTAAAATCAATCAACAGCGGTTTATTCTCTATTCGCGCACGTTCACGCGCAAGCTCAAAATCGTGTTCACATGGAATACCCTGCGGGCAATGGTCATCTCCCGGTCCGTCTTTATCATGATTTGCTGATGTGGCATAACTGTAAAACATTGGCGGCGGAAATCCGGAAATTAGCTCAAGGCCCGCCCCGAAAATTCCGGTGGTAAAATAAATTCCGCACGCAAGGAAAAATCCAGAAAGGGCATAGCGAATCGGCGTGCGTTTTTTCAACTTACTATCATGTGGGAATTTGATAAATCCTAATAAATAGGCTGCAAGCGCAAAGGCAAGCACAGCCCAGATGCCTAAAAACAATTCGCGCTTCAAAAGCCCCCATTGCTCTACCAAATCGGCATTGGATATAAACTTAAGCGCCATACCCAATTCGAGAAATCCAAGAACCACTTTCACTGAATTTAACCAGCCTCCCGATTTGGGCAAAGAATTGAGCCATGCCGGAAATGCTGCAAACAATGCAAATGGGAGTCCGAGAGCCGTTCCAAAACCTAGCATTACGAATAAGATATTGTATGGATCTGGATTGGTGGCTAGCGTTCCGGCCAGAAACGAACCAAGAATTGGACCTGTGCAACTGAATGAAACCAGCGCAAGGGTGATGGCCATAAAAAACACTCCGATGATTCCGCCCATGTTCGATGCTGAGTCGGCTTTGTTGGCTAGCGAGCTGGGCAGGGTGATCTCGTAATACCCAAAAAAGGAAATGGCAAAGGCCACGAAAATGATGAAGAAAATAATGTTGAGGAGTGCACTTGTGGCGATTTCGTTGAGCGTGTCGGGCGGAACTTTCGCAACTATAAATGGCACAGCGATAAGGGTGTAAATACCGGCGATGGAAAGTCCGTACAGGCTGGCAAGCATAAGGCCTTTTTTACGGTTTGCAGCACTTTTGGTAAAAAAGCTTACCGTTAGCGGTATCATCGGAAATACGCAGGGCGTAAGCAGTGCCACGAGTCCACCGCCAAAACCTAGGAAAAAAATCCACCAATAGGATTGGGCTTCCTCCTCTTCCTGTGTTTCGGTAATGAGTCCTTCTATTGTATAATCGCGGCAGGAGCCGTCTTTGGGTTGCGGTTTTATTTGCACAGCTGTATCGGGTGCAACAACTACCTCAGCCGTATCAATATTCGTATTTTGGGTGTTGGTTTTTACGAATGCGGGCAAGGTGAATTTGAAAGGTGTTGGATCCATTGGAATGCAACCCACTTCATCTTTGCAGGTCATTCCGTTTATTTCGCCCGAAACCACATGCGCTACCGCTGAATTATTTTGTACGCGTTGCGTAAAAACGACCTTGCTTGCCGGGAAGGTATACACATCGACACCAAATGCCACTTCGAATTTTTTATCGTACGCCGGTTCTTTAACCTTGCCAATTCGAAGCACCTCTTTAGGAAGTGTAAAGTCGAATACAGTGGGCAAAGGCCCTCCGTCTGGAGTAAATTGCGAATACAGATGCCAGCCGCTCTCAAGGATTGCAGTAAATTTCAATTCGCTAATAGAATCATTCAGCTGTTTTTGCGAAAAACTCCATTTAATCGGATTGGTCATTTGCGCTTTCAGCGAAAAAGTCAGCCAGGCAAAGACACAAATTAGTTTCAAAATTCTCATAATCGATAAACGTTTTTTATTGCTTCATGCCGGTCAAACTACCATTACGCATCACGTCAATGGCTTTCGCTATGGCATTGTCGTATTTTACACGCACTGCGAAATATCCGTCATTTCCAAATAGCGCACGACCTATCAACGATTCCAATTGTTGCTCAATCAGCATGCCCGACTTTCGAATGGCCACTTGGTTTGGAGGTATTCCATTTCGCTTGCAAAACTCAAAGAACTCGCTGAGGTAAGGTGATGCATCAAATTGCCCGGCAAATGTTCTTTCATTCGCATATTGACGAATTAACGCTTTGCGCGATTTATCTACCAGATCAAATGCAAATTTGTTAATTAGTCCGTTTGACACAATTTCTGCCAGATAGCCTGAATAGCCTGATGTGTCTGTGTCAACTTCTATATCTGGAGTTATCCCGCCGCCGCCATAGACTGTTCTTCCCGATTTTGTTTTGAAGGCCAGCGAATCAGATGCTTGTTTTTCTTTCTGATCTGAGGTAGTACCACGCATACGCTCAACAACCTCCTTATAGTAAGCTTCAGTTCCATTTTCATAGTTGCGCTGGATGCATCGTCCCGATGGCGTATAATACCGCGCAACGGTTAAACGCAATGCAGAGCCGTCTTCGAACTGAACCTCCTCCTGTACAAGTCCTTTCCCAAACGACCTGGTTCCAATAATCCAACCCCTGTCGTTGTCTTGAATAGCGCCTGAAACAATTTCGGAAGCCGAAGCCGATCCTTCATCAATCAAAACAACCAGCTTTCCGTTCTCAAAATCGCCAAAAGAAGTAGCATCATAGTTCTCTTGTTTTCTTGCTTTCCCCTTTGTGTATACTATCTTTTGGCCATTGGGCAGAAATTCATCGCACAAGTCTACAGCCGCATTAAGGTACCCACCCGGATTGTCGCGCAGATCAAGAACCATCTGTTGCATTCCAGCCTTTTTAAGCTTTTCAAAGGCCTTCGTGTATTCTTCGAAGGTTGTAGCCGAAAAGCGCGAGATTTTAATGTAACCAGTTTTCGCATCCAGCATAATGGCTGCATCGAGACTGTAAATCGGAATCTTGTTGCGGGTTATGGTAAAATAAAGGAGCGATTTGCCCGATCCCGGCCTGTAAATCCCCACTTTTACACGCGTTCCTTTTTTACCTCTGAGTTTTTTCATCACGTCCTCGTTGGTAATATGCACTCCGGCAACCTGTTTGCCTTCAATTTCTACTATTCTGTCGCCACTTTGGATACCCAGCGCCTCGGATGGCCCTCCCGAAATGGCCGCCACCACCATTATGGTATCCTTCTGAATGTTAAATTCGACGCCGATTCCATCGAAATTACCTTCCATCTGCTCGTTTATCTGTTCGAAATCGGAAGCCGGTATGTACGACGAATGCGGATCGAGCCGGCTTAATAGTGAACTAATCGCTTCGTCTTCCAATTCTGTAGCGTCGAGCGTATCTACATACTCATCCAAAATGTAGTTCAGAATATCGTTCACCTTTGCATCGCCTATTTTCGTTCTGCCATCCGATGTTTCATTTACGGACATGCCTGAAAGAAAATAGCCAATCAGAATGCCCAATGCAACGGCAATTCCCATAAAAAAAGGCAATAGCAAAACCCCGTATCTGCGTTTTTCCATCAAAACGACGTGTTAATTTGACTGAAGGGATATTTCTGAAGATGATTCCATGTGTTCCACACAGACGCCAAATTTACGAAGAAACTCCACCCCTTCGTCGACCTCTATTCCTTTGTATGCAGCATACGAATTCAAAAAATAAACATGCTTAATTCCTACCGAATAAATAATTCGTGCGCAGGCAAGACAAGGTGAAAGTGTTACATACAAGGTACAGCCTTCGAGATCAACTTTGTTTTTAGCCGCATAAAGAATGGCATTAGCTTCGGCATGCAAGGCAAGATAACAGCTGCCTTTTCGGTCGCGTGCACAGCCTGTTTCGGGCCATTCTTCGTCGCAATTGTGCGTGCCTGCCGGCGGGCCATTATACCCCAGCGATACAATACGGGTATCTTTCGCTAAAACCGCACCTACCTGTTGCTTTACGCAATGTGAGCGCAAGGCAAGATTGGCGGCAAGATTCATATAAATTTGGCTGAAGGTGGGTGGGTTTTTCTTCATACAACGAGTGCGAAAATAAGCAATTTCAAACCCTAATAGTTCAGAAAGCAAGTACTAAACACAAGAGCTTTCAAATTATTGCTTAAAGAAGGGGAAATCTAAATTGATTCTGCAGCACGCACCTTCGCAGCAGCATACAATGCAAGCAATCCGGCTGCCAATGCAATATATCCCACCCAATTATAGTGCTCAAGTTGCCCTATCTCATTGCGTGTAACGATGGCACCTGCAATGCTGGCCGCAATTCCCGACGAAATTTGCTGCACCGAACTGTTGAAACTCATAAAACTGCCCCGTGTTTTAGGCTCGGTGGTCGACGAGATGATCGCCATTGCCGGCACTACCCTTCCGTTAATTGTAATGAATAAGACGCTGGTAACAATCAACGCAAGCCAAACAGGCCATGCTCCCATGTGTGTGATTAAAAGCACGGGCACGATAAGCAAAATGCCAAAAATGCGAAACACCTTTTGTCGACCGATTCGATCGGCCAGTTTACCGGTTAGTGGCGCTGTAAATACCGCACATAAACCGCCAAATAGGTAAATGAGGTTAACCTCGTTGCGCGTAAAGCCCACATTGGTTTCCATGTAGGGCGCAATAAACGGAATGATGCTGAATTGCGAGAACATCAGTAAACTCATCAGCTGTAATGCACGCTGCTGGTTTTTATTGGCAGCAAGGTTTTTAATTACGGTAACCGGATTGGGCCGTACAGCCGAATCGCCCAAATGAGCACGCATTGGCGGAATGAAGGCTACAATTCCACCAATTATAAACACCCCAACTGTAGCAACAAATAAAAACGGAGCATGCCAACTGTAAGCGCCGGCAAGATAGCTTCCGAACGGCACTCCAAATACAGAGGCCAATGCAAATCCGCTGGTAACGATGCCCATGGCAGAGGCTCGACGATCGATCGAGAAATGGTCGGAGATGATGGAGTAGATCACCGAGCTGAGCAAGCCACCAAACGCTCCGGTTAATATCCGCGATGCCAGCATGAGGCCATAATCGGGTGCAAATGCACAAGCCAATGTTCCCAGAAGAAATCCGGTGTAAGCCCATGTAAGTAATCGTTTGCGGTCTAAACGATCCACAAAAAACGCTCCCGCAAAGCCAACAATTCCGGCAGCAATGTTATACGACGAAACAATCTGTCCGAATTTGGCAGGACCTATCGCAAATATCTGCATCAACTGATTGCCCATAGGCATGATGATCATAAAATCCATCACATGCGTAAACTGCACTAGGGCAAGAGTAAAAAGCAGAAAATAGTCATTACGACTCAAAATATGTTGGTTTTAGAAATTCTAATTCAAGAACAAGTGTACTAAAAACGCGCCCATCCATGCTAAAAAACCGAACCAGATAAACTGGTATGCCGGCCATTTCCAAGAACCCGTTTCGCGCTTTACAACAGCAATGGTACTCATGCATTGTAAAGCAAAAGCATAAAACACCATAAGTGCCAGCGATGTTCCGAAACTGAATAATTTATTTTCAGAGTCATGGATCTTATCGTTCTGCATGCGTTCTTTTAAGGTCGACGACTGATCATCGTCGCTGCCAACGCCGTATATGGTTGCCATGGTACCAACGAATACCTCGCGCGCAGCGAACGAGGTTACGAGGGCTATCCCGATTTTCCAGTCGAAGCCAAGCGGCGCAATTACCGGTTCAATACCTCGCCCTATCATTCCGGCATACGATGCACGCAACTTCTCAGCAGCCTCAAGTCCATCCGCTTGTTCTTTGTTTATTTCTCCCGATGCAGTCTTTTGTTGGTATTTCACCTCGATACGCTCAAATTCGCCCGAAGGCCCGTAAGATGACAAGGCCCAAAGCACCACCGAAATGGCCACGATTATTTTACCCGCTTCAAGCACAAAGACCTTTACTTTGTCGAACATGCTTCTTAGCACAACACGGCCTTGCGGCATACGATAAACGGGCATTTCCATTATGAAAATGCTGCGCTCACGTGTTTTAACCCAATATTTCATCAGCAGTGCCGAAAACAAAGCTGCCATTAAGCCAAGCAGATACAAGCCCATCAATACCAAACCACGTGTGTTGAAAATACCGCTTTCGGTATCGGGGATTGCCACGGCGATAAGCAGTGTATATACAGGAATGCGTGCCGAGCAACTCATAAGAGGTGTAATGAAAATAGTGATGAGCCGCTCACGCGTGTTGCGGATGGTTCTTGCCGATAATATGGCCGGAACTGCACAGGCCACGCCAGATATTAGCGGAATAATCGATTTGCCGTTTATGCCAAAACGCCGAAGGATGCGGTCGTTGATGAAGCTCACGCGTGCCATGTAGCCAGAGTCTTCGAGTATGGCAATAAAACCAAACAACAAGGCAATTTGCGGAACAAACATGATGATGCCACCTAGTCCGGGCAACACGCCTTGGGTAATTAAGGATGTGAAACTTCCGGGTGGCAACTGTTGGCCCAACCACGCCGAGGCCGAAGCAAATGCTTGATCGATCCAATCCATGGGCAATTCGGACAAGGAGAAAATAGCCTGAAACATGAGCAACAGAACCCCCAGAAAAATGATAAAGCCCCAAAG
>JBKCFX010000456.1:0-1381 GCA_046303595.1 Bacteroidia bacterium | reverse complement strand
TCCAGTTAAATCTTTTATTTGCCTTTCTTGAAAATCGAATCAGTAAATTTTTAGTCGGTCAAATCGAAACTTCTCGCTTAATTCTGACGAATTTGAAAATTAATTTTTCCTGAATCGGACTTTTTCAGGATCGACTATTTATAAGAGCATCGTTTGTTTCTGTAAGGCATTTCCAATTACTAGGATTTTTGCAATCCAATTGGTGTTCCTATTTTTAAGGAGCGGCCTTTGAATTCAGACCAACGCTCGCCCACTTTATTTTCCTATTGCCTGGCGTGCGTTTATTCTATGTGCCAACATCTAAATCCTAATGACATTTTGGGTTTAATCCACATGCCAACATCCAAAGCATATTGACAATTTTGGGTTAAACTCAAGTATGGGAGACACGTGTCCCCGCCCTGTTTAAAGTTCCATAAAAACTATCCACAATCCAAGAGCCTTTTTTGAACCGGAAAATTAACAGAGGTGTTTGTAAATTGTTTTTGGTTATTCCTTTGGGCATGGCTCCACGAAAAGCTAAGAATGACTGCACTTCTAGAGATGCAAGGGATTGCTCGGTGATAAGTAACAAACAGAAGTGCGTTCGTAATTAATTGTAAAACAGTATTTTGTGATTATTCGTTTTTAAACGTTTATAAACGACTAATGCCATGATTGTTTCGTAACTTGACCTCGGGGAGGAGGAGTGGCGGACCCCAGTGAAACCGATGCCTCGTCCTAAAAAAAGTTTACAGGTTATAGGTAATCCTAAGTTGATTTATCATGTTTCTTCTATTTCGCCATTTTCGTACTCAATAGGACTCGCAAACATGCCTAAACATAACCTTGATTCTATTTAATTAAATTCTTCAGTGCATCCAACGTATCTGCCTCCTCTGCTTTTTTGTCTTTTCGCCATCGGCTGATGCGCGGAAAACGAACCGCAATGCCCGATTTATGGCGTGTACTTTTTTGAATGCCTTCGAATGCCAATTCAAAAACCAGTTCGGGCTTCACACTGCGCACCGGACCAAATTTCTCTATTGTGTTTGCTTTTACGAATTTGTCGACCGCCAGAATCTCTTCATCGGTTAAGCCCGAATAGGCTTTGGCAAAAGGCTGAAGACGGCCGTCTTGCCAAACAGCAAAGGTATAATCGGTGTACAGATTAGCCCGACGGCCGTGACCTTGCATGGCATAAATAAGTACCGCATCGATGGTAAAAGGATCTACTTTCCATTTCCACCAATCGCCACGCTTTCGGCCAACATGATAATGCGAATCTTTGCGTTTCAGCATCAGTCCTTCGCTTTGCATTTCGCGCGATTTCTGACGAATTTCTTTTAATTCCTCCCACGACGAAAATTCGATGCCGGGCGAATGTTGAATCTGCTCAGAT
>JBKCFX010000455.1:0-2444 GCA_046303595.1 Bacteroidia bacterium | reverse complement strand
CGCGTTGAATTGAAAGTCCGGTTTTAACGAGGTATTCCGGTAAATAACCTTCCTTTTGTGCTTGTTCGCTTAGTGCATTCCACGCTTCGGGTAAAATGCCGAGCCTGAATTTTCGAATGGTTTCATCGCTGAAGCCGCGCTCTTTGAAGTAGCTAAGGCCAACGGCTTTTCCGTGATCGGTGTCGTGCAACTGGGCTTCCATAAATTTGCAGGCCCAATCATTAAGCAAGAGCAGCGATTCGCGTTCTTGTTTTTCTTCCGAATGGCTTTCGTTGCTGTTGTCTTCTTCGAGTTCTATTTGGTATTTGCGCGCCAGGTAGCGGATGGCTTCGGGATAACTCAGCTTTTCGTGCTGCATGATGAATCGAAGCGAATTGCCTCCTTCGCCACAACCAAAGCACTTGTAAATACCACGCGAAGGTGAAACATTGAAGGAAGGCGTTTTCTCGTTATGAAATGGGCAGAGACCGATTAAATTCGTTCCGCGCCGCTTTAGGGAAACGAAATCGCCCACCACCTCTTCAATTTGAGCGGTGTCGAGAACCTGTTCGATGCTGCGTTGTGCAATCATTTATTTTGCGAAGTTAAGCAAGGTTGGCACTAAGGAAAGGGAAATACCCTACTTTTGAAAACCAGATGAGAGGAATCGACGAGATTAAGGCACCTATACGGTTTGAAATGGATCAGTTTGAGCGCCATTTCAAAGATTCGATGAAAAGTACGGTTCCGCTGCTCGATAAAATTACATATTATATCGTTAAGCGGAAGGGAAAACAGATACGTCCGATGTTTGTTTTTCTGGCGGCCGGCATTTGTGGTGGAGTTCGCGAAAGCACCTATCGTGCCGCATCCCTGATAGAATTGTTGCATACTGCTACGTTGGTGCACGACGATGTGGTTGATGATTCGAATGAGCGTCGCGGATTCTTCTCGGTGAATGCACTTTGGAAAAATAAAATTGCTGTTCTCGTGGGCGATTATTTGCTGTCGCGCGGATTGTTGCTTTCGGTCGAAAATGAGGAGTTTATCTTGCTTCGCATTGTAAGCGATTCGGTGCGCGAGATGAGTGAAGGCGAATTGTTGCAGATTGAGAAGGCTCGTCGATTGGATATTTCGGAAGAAGTCTATTTCGATATCATTCGTAAAAAAACGGCAACGCTTATTGCTTCCTGTTGCGCTTCGGGTGCTGCATCGGCAGGAGCAACTACGGAAGATGTTGCCAAAATGAAGTTAATCGGCGAATTGATAGGCATTGCCTTTCAGATTAAAGACGATTTGTTCGACTACGAAAGTGGTAAAGCGATTGGCAAACCAACGGGCATCGATATCAAAGAGCGAAAAATGACTTTGCCGCTGATTTATACCTTGGCCAATTCGCCGCGTGAGGTGCGCAACCGCATCATGAATATCGTGAAATATCACAATACCGAACCGGCGCGGGTCGAAGAGGTAATTGCGTTGGTGAAGGCGGGCAAGGGCATCGCTTTTGCCGAACAGAAAATGTTCGAATACCGCGACCGGGCACTAGGTTTACTAGCAGAATTCCCCGAAAGCGAATTTTCGAAATCGTTTGCAGAGCTAGTGCATTACACAGTTGACAGGAAAAAGTAGGCTAAAAAGGAAACTCGAATCCACAAATAATTTTATCCTAACTTTGTCGCAAAATAAATTCAATTTATGTATCCCGAACAATTGGTTGCTCCTATGCGTCAGGAGCTGGTAAATGCAGGTTTTGAAGAGATGCGCACCGCTGCGCAGGTCGACAGCGTATTGGGATCCACTGAAGGATCTGTGCTGGTTGTTGTAAATTCTGTATGTGGTTGCGCTGCCGGTTCGGCTCGTCCGGGCGTGCGTATGGCACTCGATAAAGCCACAAAGAAACCTTTGCGCTTAACGACTGTTTTTGCAGGTAACGATGGCGAAGCTACGGCGCGAGCCCGTTCTTACTTTGCACCATATCCACCATCATCGCCGGCAATGGCATTGTTTAAAGATGGAAAGTTGGTACACTTCATCGAGCGGCACCACATCGAAGGCCGTTCGGCACAAATGATTGCCGACAATTTACTGATGGCATTCGAGCAATATTGCTGATGTTTTTTTGAATCAGGCGGGACTTCGGTCCCGTTTTTTATTCTTGATCGATAAACCGCGGAACCCTAAAAAAAACGGAATCTTTTTTGGGAGCATTTTTCAGTGCTTCGTCTTGCGTAATGCTTTGCATAACCTCATCCTCGCGCAGGATGTTCGTTTCTCCGGTCATGTAAATAAGCGGCTCCACGCCTGAAGTGTCCACTTCTTCGAGTTTCTCAACAAAACCAAGGATGCGATTCAGGTCATTTACCATTTCCAGTCCGGCCTGCGTGTCGAATTGCAGGCGAGCAAGGTGTGAGAGATGTCCGATGAGCTGTTCGTTTACTTTCATACCTTTTCAGCATAAATGG
>JBKCFX010000454.1:0-8343 GCA_046303595.1 Bacteroidia bacterium | reverse complement strand
GTAGCCGATTCGGTTAATGCGTTTCTTGCCCGTACATAAATAAAACCAAATGGCATCGGATTTCACGGACATCCCGTATTTCACCGACCCGAGCTGGGTTACACCATGCAACCCAGATCGGGTCGGTGAAATACGGTATGTCCGTGAAATCCGATGCAATTTGGTTTTATTTCTGAACGGGAAAGAAACGCATTAACCGAATCGGCTACTAAAATGGTCCATTCGTGTTCCAGCAATACAAGGTCGAGTGCAGATAATGCTGTACACGACAATAATCTTTTTTGCATTGCCGAATGGTATGGTATCATTTTCTCCTGCAAGAAG
This sequence comes from Bacteroidia bacterium, assembly GCA_046303595.1. Taxonomy (GTDB): domain Bacteria; phylum Bacteroidota; class Bacteroidia; order M30B66; family M30B66; genus CAMCXT01. The sequence goes on along the minus strand of JBKCFX010000454.1, from coordinate 8,019 downwards.
CGATAGTGCATTCTGCCGGATTTTTCCTGAAAGCCAACTAGGGCTAAATCAAGGCCATCGCAGGATGTACCCGACATAATTCCCAAAAAAAACTCTTCTGTTGTGAAACTCATAGTTGTTTTCGTTGTTAAGCTAGGACGAATCGCCTATTTTAGCGCCCCAAATCTAATCCCATGCACGTACAATTATCCGAAGAACATTTGATGATTCAAAAAGCCGCACGCGATTTTGCTCAAAATGAGCTAAAGCCCGGTGTAATCGAACGCGACGAATTACAGAAATTTCCTGCTGAACAGATTAAGGCACTTGGAGAACTTGGATTTATGGGAATGATGGTTGATCCCAAATACGGTGGAAGCGGTATGGATACACTTTCGTATGTTTTGGTGATGGAGGAGCTTTCGAAGGTGGACGCCTCTACCTCTGTAGCTGTTTCGGTCAATAATTCTTTGGTCTGCTGGGGTCTTGAAACATTTGGCAATGAGGAGCAAAAGCAAAAGTATTTGGTTCCGCTTGCAAAGGGCGAAAAGTTAGGCGCATTTTGCCTCTCTGAGCCTGAGGCCGGTTCGGATGCTACAAGTCAGAAAACAACAGCGGTTGACATGGGTGATTATTACCTGCTCAACGGTACGAAAAATTGGATAACCAATGGAAGTTCAGCGTCGACCTATTTGGTGATTGCACAAACAGATCCATCAAAAGGTTCAAAAGGAATCAATGCACTTATTGTTGAACGAGGCATGGAAGGGTTTATCGTAGGTGCAAAAGAAAATAAACTTGGAATACGCGGTTCAGATACCCATACCTTGTTGTTTAACGATGTTAAAGTGCCCAAAGCAAACCGAATTGGTGAAGATGGCTTCGGATTTAAGTTTGCGATGAAAACCTTATCGGGCGGACGAATCGGGATTGCTGCGCAGGCCCTTGGAATTGCCGCAGGAGCTTATGAATTGTCGTTGGAATATTCGAAACAACGGCAGGCATTCGGAAAGCCAATTTCGCAGCATCAGGCCATTCAGTTTAAACTTGCCGATATGGCGACAGAAATTGAGGCGGCTCGTTTGTTGGTTTACAAATCGGCCTGGGAGAAGGATCAGCACCTCGATTACGGCACATCATCTGCCATGGCTAAGTTGTATGCATCAAAAGTAGCAATGGACGCAACGGTTGAAGCAGTTCAAATTCACGGAGGATACGGTTTTGTTAAAGAATATCATGTTGAACGCTTGATGCGTGATGCCAAGATTACGCAGATTTACGAAGGAACTTCAGAGGTTCAGAAGATTGTAATTGCTCGGTCTGTTTTGGCGTAATCAGAATACCTCTTTGAGTAATTCCAAGCGATTGGAACGAGATCCTTTAATCAGGATGGTGCATCCTGTTAAGGGATTTTCTTTGAAGTAATTCTGTGCTTCACCAACTTCATTGAACAATTGAGTGCACGAGCTAATTCCGGCCTTTTGGTATAAATCGCCCACAAAGAAAATCTTTTCTGCGCCCGATTCGTTCGCCAATTGAGCGATGCGCCGGTGTTCGGATTCCCACGTTTCGCCTAGCTCCATCATTTTTCCGAGAACGAGCACCTTATGCGATTTTTTCATTTCGGTGAAATTTCGCAAGGCGGCCTCCATGCTGCTTGGATTGGCATTGTAAGCATCCATAATAAGGAGATTCTTCCCTGTTTCAAGCATTTGCGAGCGGTTGTTATCGGGATTGTAGGCACACAATGCCTCGTTTACAGATAGCTCATCTACACCAAAATATGCTCCAACAGCAGCAGCAGCGAGCAGATTTTCGTAGTTGTAAAAGCCCATTATCACGGTCTGTAATACGGGCTTTTCTGACAATTGCATAGAATCCTGGCTGCATTTCCAGCGAAAACGTACATAAGGATTTGAATCAATAAAGGCTCCACAAACAAAATCGGTGTCGCGTTGCCCGTAGTATATGCAATGCATGCCTGCCGAACGGTTTAGAAACACATCATGAATTGAATTCACGAAAACCTTCCCACCGCTATGGCGAATAAAATCGTAGAGTTCTGTTTTGGTTTTTACAACGCCTTCGTAGCCGCCCATTCCTTCGAGATGCGCCTTCCCGATATTGGTAATAATTCCGAAATCGGGTTCTGCAATTTCGACAAGCTCTTTGATATCGCCTTGTTTGGAGGCGCCCATTTCTATAACAGCCATTTCGGTGTTTTCGGGCATCGAAAGCAATGTAAGCGGAACCCCAATGTGATTATTCAAATTACCGGATGTGGCAAAAGTGCGGTAGCGTTTTCGCAACACAGCCGCAAGTAGTTCTTTGGTTGTGGTTTTTCCGTTGCTCCCCGTAATTGCTATGATTTTAGCTTCAAGTTGTTTTCGTCTGAAACGAGCCAGGTCTTGTAAGGCAAGCAAACAATTTTCGACCAATAGATAACGGTTATCAGCGACATAATTGGGATCGTCAACTACAGCATAGGAACAACCCTGTTCGAGTGCTGCTGCTGCAAAGGTATTTCCGTTGAAATTGGGTCCACTGAGCGCGAAAAACAGCGCATCTTTTTCGGGTTTCCGCGAATCGGTGCATATTGTGGAATGCTGCAAGTAGACTGCATACAATTCCTTGGTCGAGATGAACATAGCTAAAACAAAAAGCCCGTAAATTTATACATTACGGGCTTTTGAAAATGTTTAAAGCGTATTATTTCCCTTTTCCTAATCCTACCGGACTTCCTACGCGGGTCATTGCGCAACGGAACCCGATATGGTCTGTCGACAATCGTTCATCCAAATAGCGACGCGCTCCGGGCGATAGGTAGTAAGCTCGATCTTTCCATGAGCCACCTTTGAATACACGCGAGCGGTTGTTAACCATTGAGGTTGCTCCAAACTCATACATGATCTTATCTTCGTTCTCAAGCTCTTCTTCGGCATAAGAAGTCGAAGACTCGCGGTCGCCATCGTTGAAATTAATGTTGTCTGATTTGCGGTAATTTCTTCTGCCCTCTGATTCCTGAGCCGTTACGTCGCGGAACTTAATGCGGCCGAGTGAATCTTTATCGGCAACTGTTCCATCGTCATTTCGCACAATTGTTTTATATACGTTTCCGCGGAATGCTCTGAAATCGGATACATCTTCAGGACTAAGCGGACGATACACATCCATTACCCACTCGCAAACGTTACCGGCCATGTTATATAAGCCATAATCGTTCGGCCAATACGCATTAACCTCTGCAGTAATGTCGGCGTTGTCGTTAAGTTTACCGGCGGTACCCATGTTATCGCCTCGACCTCGTTTGTAGTTGGCCATCATTTCACCTTTCCATTCGTCTTCAGGATTTCGCATGATGTGACCATTCCACGGGTACATTCTGCGTTCGGTAATAAGTTCTTCATCGGTGTTTCCAATAAGTCCTAAAGCAGCAAATTCCCATTCGGCTTCTGTTGGGAGTCGGTAGCGCGGAAGCAGAATTCCATCTTCCATTTTAACTTTACGCGTAGCGCCTTCACCTTTCGACGGATCTAAATCTTCGATATCGTTTTTAACCAAACCCTCGTATTGCCCGGCGAGGTAAGCGTCGGTATTGAAATGATTATCGGCCACTTGACCAACGGCATCCATTTTCTGAATACCTTCGCGAATGAGAATAAATTCATTCACGCGGTCTGTTCTCCAAGCGCAGTAATCGTTTGCCTGCAACCAGCTTACGCCTACCACCGGATAATTTTTATATGCAGGGTGACGGAAATAGTATTCAACGTAAGGTTCATTGAATGCCAGTTTATCGCGCCACACAAGTGTATCGGGCGTCGCTTTAAGTGCCACATCCGGGAAATCTACATCGTAGGTTCTTTTTAACCAATACAGGTAGTCGCGGTAAAACTGGTTGGTGATTTCTGTTTGATCCATATAGAAAGAAGAAACAGTAACTCTTCTGGGCGTATTATCCCATTCGTATTGAATTTCCTGCTCGGTTCTCCCCATGGTGAACGTTCCTCCTTCAATCATTACAAGGCCGGGACCTGTTTCCTGTTCGGTGTAGTCTACGTTCAGATAGCCTCCATTTTTGGGATCGTTGTAGGCCCAACCGGTAGCTCTGGAACCTTCTTTTTCGCAAGACTGCATCGATAGAGTTACAACAACTCCGGCTACAGCCGAAAAAATTCTCATGTTTTTAGATAACATCACGAATTTATTTTAGTGAAAAGATTGCAAATATATTAGGTAAACTAAAAAGAAGGACAATTTATTGTTCTGAATCGTTTCTTTTTAGGTTTGCACTCAAGCTGCATGGCAAATGAAATTTCGTGTGCGCCCGCAGTTTGGTTGGTTAGGGGCGAAATGGTAATGTCGTAGCTATATCCAAGTTTGAATAAACCCTGCTGAATACCAACCAATGCAATCGCAGCATCTCTGTTTCGGTACCAAAGTCCGGCTACGAATGGACTTTTCTGAAAATACATCCCTACATTAAGTTGCTGAAAGTCTTGCTGACGTTGATACAATATATTAGGAGATAATTTAGCCGGCTCGCTGTAGCGCGATTTTCTTCCCAGTGGAATAACAGCACCCACGTGGCCTGTAAGCTTCATCGGTAATCTGCTACCTGCAATCAAGAAAGATTGATCGGGTTGCGTTAAGTGGTGAGCAGCAAATCCAAAGAAAAAGCGGTCGCTGTAACCCAAAATACCTGCACTGAAATCAACGAATGTTTTGGAGAGGTTCGGTGGACGCTGTTGTTGGGTTTCATAGATAAATCCATAACGCGAATCAATTTGATCCCCAAACGTTAGTTTCGACCAGTCTAAGCGACGATTCCCAAGCGTTGCCTGAAATCCGGCTTTCATCGAGAAGTAACGATTCACAGGCAGATGATATGAATAAATGCCGCTAAAATTAGTGGTGATTAACGTGCCTTCGCCGGCAACATCGTTCGTGGCCAATACACCCACCCCGCCATTGATTCCATCAAAATGCTGATCCCATGAAGCGCTGTATGTTACAAAATTACCGGGAATGGCAGGCCATTGGTTACGGTAATTTAGTATAAACCTGGCGCACCGAGCCGAACCCGCAAATGCCGGATTCAAATACAAGGGGTTCGCATAGAACTGGGTAAATTGAGGGTCTTGAGCCTTCAATTCAACGATTGATGCAGTTAGCATCATCAAAATAGTAAAGTACCTCTTCAACATCGGGTTCGAATTTAGACAAAATAACGTAAACTCCAAACGTGTGTTACACGACTTATTGATGAGGAGTCTGTTAATTGTGTAAGGTTTGAAATGTAATACGAAAATGTAAGTTTAAAAGTCGAAACGAATTCAGATCATTTTTTCGTATTTCACGTGTTTTAAAATTAAGATAATCAATTACTTAAAAATAATTTGGTTTTTAGTATTGTCCAGGTTTCAGAACGAATGATGCTTCGTTAACAGCTAAAAGGGATGTGATTGAGAATTGAAAATTACAGATCAATATTTTTAGGTTGCCGGGCATTAATCAACTTCAAAATTAGTGTAGCGCGTAAATTATCCTATCGAATAAAATGGTGTGGTCTATCATTAACTTTTACAAGCGAGGTATAAACTAAGTTTAGCATCGGTTGTTTCATTGGGTATATTGATTTTATTTTTGTGAATCTGTACAATAAAATCGATGAAAATGCGATGTACTGGCTGTGTGAAAAACAAAAAGAAATCTTAGCATGCTGATTCTGTTTGCCTCAATACATTTATCTTTAGCTCCGAAAAACCGTTTGATTTTGTGAGAACACGATTTTTAATTATAGTTATTCTTGGCAGTGCAATGCAACTGGCTTCGCAGCAAGTACAGCGTACGTTAAAATGGGATGCTCCCCGAAAAATAAGTATTTCGAAGTACGATGCTCTCGAAATGCCTTGGTTTCAGGGCGCGCAATACCTCGAAGAGCCTCAACTGGCGCCTTGGTATATAGAAACCATTCCCTTGGCCAGAGATGGAAGCATCCGTGAGGCAAAACTCGAAAATATACAATGGGAAAATCTGAGTGCAGCCGAACAGCGAATACTCGGTAAAACGATTGCATCGGAAGTTCCTCTATTAAATGTAGATGTGGTTTATGAAAATCGAAAACCACAATTGAGCATGCGGATTTTACCCTTCAGGCTTTCGCAGGAAGGGGTTCAAAAAATTGTATCGTTTCAGTTGAGTTATACGCTGTCTCCGGCTGCATCATCAAACCGCAAACTAAACCGCAATACCACCACGCAATCTGTATTGAGCAGTGGCAATTGGTTCAAAGTGGGCATCACAAATTCAGGTGTTTATTTTATTTCGAAAGCGCAACTTTCGGCTATGGGAATGAACACCGAAATTAACCCGTTTAATTTGCGCTTATATGGAAATGGAGGCGGTATGTTGCCTGAACGTAACAACATCTACTATCCCGACGACCTCATTGAGAATGCAGTTTATGTTAAGGGTGAATCAGATGGCGTTTTTAATGACGGCGATGGAATTTTGTTTTATGCTCAGGGACCGGTTACTTGGAAGTATGATGCCACCAAAGAAATGTTCCGGCATACAAAAAATCTGTATGCAGATACAGCCTGGTATTTCATAACGGCCGATTTGGGTCCGGGCAAGCGAATACAGAATCTGGTTGATCCGGATGCAGCGCCTACCGTTTCTGCATCCGATTTCGAGGATTATGCTGCGGTTGAAAACGACGAGGAAAATCTGATTATTACCGGCAGGCGATTTTTTGGTAACCGCATGGAATTGGTGAATGAACATAACTTTACATTTTCATTTCCCAACTTAACGCAGGGGCCACATAAAATAAGCGCAAATCTTGTCGCGCGCGGAAGTTCGGCAACATCATTTTCAGTAAGCGCAGCAAATCAATTGTTTACGCAGAATGTAAATGGCTTGAATGCCAACATGGGCTATCTCGATACCTATGCAAAAGAAAACGAAACAACATTTCAGTTTAATGCATCCGGCTCGGGCATTCCTGTTACAATTAGAAAGCTTACCGAGGGTGGAAATATCGGATGGATAGATTTTGTTAACTTAAATGTTCGTCGCAGTTTGATTTTAAGCGGTGCATCCATGGCATTTCGTACGCAGAATTTGGTTGCATCGGGACAAATCGTTGCGTATTCATTGTCTGGTGCCACTGCTGAGACGCGAATCTGGGATGTTACCGATTTATACTCAATTGGTCAGTTGAACACTTCTTTTTCGGGTAATGTTTTAACCTTCAAGGCCTCTTTGGATACATTGCGGCAGTTTGTTGCGGTAAACTATTCATCTACCCAATTTCCAACACCCCTAAGTGGCGGCCGTTTGGTTAATCAGAATTTACATGGTCTTTCGCAGGCAGATCTTATTATTGTTGCTCCAAAAACACTGCTCTCTCAGGCAAATGTTTTAGCTCAGCATCACCGGAACTGGGAAGGTTACAGCGTTCATGTTGTAGAAGACAGAAGCATCTTTAACGAATTTTCATCGGGCAAGGCTGACATAGCGGGGATTCGCAATTTTGTGCGCATGTTTTATGAGCGCAGCACCACCAACGAAGATGCACTAAAATACCTTTTACTCCTTGGGGATGGCACCTACAAACCTAAGTCTATCTATGCCGGAACGACCAATTTACTTCCTACATACCAGTCGGTTGAGTCGTTAAGTCCGATAGGTTCTTACGCATCAGATGATTTTTACGGACTTCTCGATCCCACAGAGGGTACAACAATCCAATCGGCAAATGCAGGATCATTGGATATTGGAATTGGAAGGCTTCCTGCTTCGAGTACAGAAGAAGCCGATGCAATGATTGATAAAATTATTCATTACAGCACCTCCACCGATTGCATGGGCGATTGGAGAAATATATTATGCTTTGTGGCAGATGATGAAGATAATTCGGATCACGTTGAACAGGCCGAATTGGTTTCCGGAATTATCAGCAACAATCACCCTGAGTTTAATGTTGATAAAATTTACCTGGATGCATTTCAGCAGGAAACAGGTGCGGGCGGA